>JBOFTL010000001.1:0-5864 GCA_051652045.1 Microcoleus sp.
ATAACAAAGCCATCGATTCGTGCTTGCAGGAGAAAATCTAATTCAGCAATACTTTTGTCCCACAGTATAAAACTTGAATTGAGTAATCTATCGCTCTTGCTTACATATTTATCGTATTCCACTAAAGCTGTAGTCGTAATCAGTTTGTCTAGTTGTTTGCTTAACTCTTCTGTTTGCAGGTTAAAAGAATTTAAATTATCGCTTAATTTCGATCGAAGATTGTTGCGAGGATTATTATTAAATCCTACTTCCATATTAACTGCTAGCTCGCGATTAAGTTCTCGCAATCGGCCCGAGAGCGTAATCAGTTGAGCTTTTTTATCTGTTGTGGCACTAGAATGCAAGCTAATTTTTTGAGATATCAGTCTGATGTCTGACAGGATTTTTTGCATTTCTGGCAGTTTCAACAAAGTAGCATCCATTAAATAATAAGTATCCAAATCTGGGTCTAATATCAAATTTGAAGTATCGCCAACGCGAGCGCTCAAGCTGCTGATATCTGCCAGTAAGGTTTGATATAGCACATTATAAGTTTCTAAACTCCAGTCGCGACGGTGCAGTTGAAAATTTTGCCAATTTTGATAAAGTTGATTAAATTTTTCGCTAGAATCTAAGAGGGTTCCCAGGCGGCGATCGGTATTTGCCAGTGCTTGAAAATTAGCATCTATTTTGGCTATTAAATCTGCGCTAGTATCTGATTTACGTAGATTCGGATTTAAAGATTGATAGTTTAACATTTGAAGTTGGGGAATATTTTCTCTCAACTGCCGTAGCGGGCGCAGATATTCGTTACCGTAAATTTCTTTTTGAGCAAAATCTATCCTGCTGTTAATTTCGGAAATCAACAGGTAAGTAACCAATGCTAGAGGCATTGCAAACAGAAAACCGATCGAGGTAAATTTTTGCGGATAGTTCAGCCGATTCATTAAATGGATACCTGGGGATTTGATTGTCATAATTAATAAATTTTAATAAAAATTGTGGCAAAAAGTAGCGATCGATACTAAAATTTTAGTTAAGGCGATCGTCAGCCAAGCAAGACAGCGATAATTTATTAGCGGTAGCTTACTTTGCTTAAAGTGTGACAGATTGGATTATATAACTTCGATCTAGCAGGCTTCCACAGTGTAAAACACTACCTGGACTTTTGGGGCTAACTGAATAGTCAATTGTACTGAGATCCCTAGGCAGAATCATCAGCTTTTAAGGATATTTACTTAATCTTAAATTTTCCCGATCGCCAAAGATTCTCCGTAAAAATTACGCAATCGCTGTAGCTGTAAATTTCCTGAAAGACTTGCTCTGAAAGTGAATAAATAACAACTTGTATTCGTGCCCGCGCTACGTTACTCCTGCATTGAGGAACTAACAGCCGCGGTGGTAATGTCTAAACAAGTAAACGATTCGGAAGCAAAAAGATCGCCGGGATGTGAAGAGAGGCGGAGGGCTGGTTATGAAACGAATTTCCCAAGATAACTGTCAAAAAAGTCAAAATCGAGTACAAAAACAGCCGAGTCCCTTAATCTTGGCTTTGTTAATCACAGGAATTCTAGCCTGCGAAATGTATCCGGCATTAATAGATACGGCTGCCGCTAATGCTGGTGCTCTGAAAGATTCGATCGGCCATTTAGAGAGTTCTCAGCCATCGAAAGCACAGCAATCTTCCTCCGGGTTGGTACTGGAAAAAGTCAGCTATGCCGGATTGGGAAGCAAAAATTTAACAGCCGGTTCTGACAATTTAGTCCAAGGCACGCGCCAAAATCCCGCGAATCAATTGCCTGCGGCTGTAGCTGCTGCGGTTCGCCAAGATGTGTCGCGCCAAACGGGGATTGCACCTGGAAAGTTGAAAGTAACTGAATCTAGCAGCCAAAGTTGGCCGAATTCTTGTTTGGGACTGGCGAAAGCGGATGAAATTTGCGGTCAAGTAATTGTGGAAGGTTGGCGGGTTGTGGTTTCTGACGGGCGTCAATCGTGGGTTTACCGCACTAATGCGAAGGGTACTGTCTTGCGTTTGGAACCGAAAAAAAAGTGAACAGTTGAGAGTTGAGGACTGAGCTCGTGTTCGGTCGATTACCGTAACAAAAAAAAGGTTCGTAGTATGGACTTTAGTCCATTCTTGGTTGAGGACTTTCGATCGTGCAAAAAACGGTTCGTAGTATGGACTTTAGTCCATTCTTGGTTGAGGACTGAAGTCCTCACTACAAACCTTACTACGAACCTTACTACGAACCTTTTTTATACAGTTTGTCTGGCGATAATGCCGCCGCCCAAGAGGACCTCGCCGTCATACCAAACTGCTGCTTGTCCGGGGGTGATGCTCCATTGCGGTTCGTCAAAAATTACCTTTACCCTAGTATTGTCGCCATTTTCACCTGTTTCTGAAGTTTCTAAAGGCACGATCGTCGCGGGTACGGGTTGCGATCGATACCGAATTTGCACGCAAGCCCGAATCGGGGCGGCGGGCTCGGCTACTGATACCCAGTTTACCCGATCGACATAACATTCAGAATTTGCTGCTAAGGCGCGATCGCCCACAACTACTCGATTGCGGGCTGCGTCGAGTTCGATGACGTACAGCGGTTCTGGGGCGGCAATTCCGAGTCCTTTGCGCTGGCCGATCGTGTAGTGGTGAACGCCGTCGTGCTGTCCGAGCACTCGCCCTTCAGTATCAACAATATCGCCCTGTTGCGGCGCGATGTATTTGTCCAAAAAAGCCCGCATCGAACCGTTGCTTTCCACCAAACACAAATCTTGACTTTCCGGCTTGTCAGCAGTTTTCAAGCCAAATTCTGCTGCTATTTGGCGGGTTTGGGTTTTAGTAATTTCACCTAGGGGAAACTCCGTACCTGCCAGCAAGTCTTGTGTCAGATCGTACAAGAAATAAGACTGATCTTTTGCAGGGTCGATCGCCCGCAGCAATTGATAGCGATTTGTTTCAGCATCGAAACGAACGCGAGCGTAGTGACCGGTCGCAATTTTGTCAATGTTGAGTTCTTCCCGAGCATACTTCAGCATCGGCCCGAACTTCACTGTTTTATTGCACTGCGAACAGGGTAGAGGCGTAATTCCAGCACTGTAACCGCCTACCAAATAATCCACAATACTTGCTTGAAAAACATCGCGGCTGTCAACTATGTGGTGGGGAATGCCCAACTGTTCGCAAATATAAGCGGCATCTACCATTCCCTCAGAGCAACATTGACCTTTACCTTTCATCAACCACAGCGTTAAACCCACCACTTCATAGCCTTGGTGGTGTAAAATTGCGGCTGCTGCGGAACTATCGACCCCGCCGGAGAGGCCTACGACAATCTTGTTCATGGTTCTGAGGGAAATTGCTATTTTACTGTTTTAGTGTTATTGCGTTCGAGCGAGCTAATTTTATTATATTACAAAAATACTACTATAGCACTTTTCCGTAACATAAGTTACACTTGGTAATTGGTAATTGGTAATTGGTAATCGGTATTGGTAATCGGTAATTGATAATTGGCGAGCGATCGCCTGCGTACTTACTTACTTGAAAAACGCTAGAATTTCTAACTCTTATGAATGTTGAAAATTTTGCGGTGACAGCAGAGCAAATGCGGCAAATAGAAACTAGAATTTTTGCTGCGGGAATGCCAGTCGCTGCTTTGATGGAAAAAGTCGCGGGACGGATTGCTGCGCGCATTCAGAGGTTGGTGAAGGAAGAAGGAAGAAGGAAGAAGGAAGAAGGAAGAAGGAAGAGGGAAGAAGGAAGAGGTAAGAAGGAAGAGGAAAGAGGGAAGAGGAAAAAAGGAAAAGAATTTGTTGATTTTCAATTTGTCGATTTTCAACAATCACCTGCCATCGGGGTTTTGGTGGGGCCGGGACATAATGGTGGGGATGCTTTGGTTGTGGCTCGCGAGCTGCATTTTCAAGGATTTTCAGTTGTTATTTATTGCCCGTTTGCTAAACTCAAAGACTTGACAAACAGTCACTTGCAGTACGTGCGTTCTTTAAAGATTCCCTGCACTGACAAAGTTGAAGATTTGACGAATTGCGATTTGCTGATCGATGGTTTGTTTGGGTTTGGGATGGAACGGGAGATTGCCGATTCGATCGCCCTTGCTATCGATCGAATCAATAATTTAAACAAACCTATTATTAGTATCGATCTTCCCTCGGGAATTCATACAGATACGGGAGCAGTTTTAGGAACGGCAATTAAAGCTAGCCATACTCTGTGTTTGGGTTTGTGGAAGCTGGCATTTTTGCAAGATAAAGCTTTAGAATATATCGGCACATCTGAGTTAGTTGATTTTGATATCCCCCTGACAGATATTGAGGCAGTATTGGGTGAAAATCCTGAAATAAAACGGATTGCGAAAGAAGTTGCAAGGCAGCATTTACCCTTACCCCGATCGCCCGTCGCTCACAAATATACTAACGGTCATTTATTAATTATTGCAGGTTCCGGCCGCTACACGGGAGCCGCAATTTTAGCGGCTTTAGGCGCGAGGGCGAGCGGTATCGGAATGCTGTCAATTGCCGTTCCCGAATCGATTAAACCGCTGTTGAGCAGTCAGTTACCGGAGGCATTAGTTATCGGATGTCCCGAAACGCATGGCGGTGCGATTAGCGAATTGCCAATAGCAATCGATCTGGAAATATACGATGCGATCGCGATCGGTCCTGGCCTGACTTTGGATGCAGCAATTGCAGTAGAATCAGTATTAGAAAGCGATCGACCTTTGGTATTAGATGCCGACGGTTTAAATATTCTAGCTCAACTCGGAACCGTCCCGATTTTGTCGGAACGCAAAGCACTAACAATTATTACGCCGCATCCGGGAGAATTCAAGCGGTTGTTTCCCGAATTAGGAGAGAAAATGGGCGATCGAATTGCAGCAGTGCGATCGGCAGCTCAACTTAGCAGTGCCGTAGTATTATTAAAAGGAGCGAGAGTTTGTATCGGCTGGCAAGAAGCGGGCGATTCCCTAGGGGATAGTTGCGCTGCACGCACAGTTATTTACCTCAATCCAAAAAGCACTCCAGCCTTAGCTAGAGGGGGCAGCGGCGATGTTTTGACGGGCTTGTTAGGGGGATTGTTAGCAACAGCAATTGCTTGCAAATCTCCCACGCGCGAGGTAGTGCCGACAGCAGTTTTTTGGCACGCGCAAGCTGGAATTATGGCAGCACGAGAGCGATCGGAATTAGGAGTTGATGCGTTTACTTTGACTCAGTATTTGATTCCGGCTTTGCAGCAATTTTAACAGCGCGATCTAACTTTATAAGTAAGTCGGTACAAAAATTCAGAACTATGTCATTGCGAGCGAACTCCGTGAAGCGAAGCATAAGCACTTCGTGCAGGCTTCGCCAACGCAAGGTTTTTATCGACTTCATACTTTGTTACACAGCTTTGTTTATTCGCGCCTACCTACTTAAAGAGTAGTTTGAGAACACTTCCTGAGCGTTGTGCCGATTGCTGTAGATATACAAAAAAATGCGATCGACCCTTCGATCGACCGCTGGTTATACAATGTAAAAAGAGTGTTTCCAGACTGTGGAAGGAGCGAGCCAGCAAGCTCTTAAGGCGCTAAAGCGTTACCGCGAAGCAAGCTACCGATCGTTTTCGCCGTAATCTTCATCTGCACGAAAGGATTGGCAGGCACTACGGTTTTATACAAATAGCTATCGAATGTGAGCTTCTGCACGTCGCGATCGGCACACATTTCGACAAAAGCTTCGCGGGTAGCATCGGAACGGTAAAACACGCGCTGCAAAATGTCCAGCACTTTGTAAGTGATTCCGTAAGCTTTATCCCAACGCTTCAAGTAAATCTTGAGTTCATCTTCCGTCGGAATCCGCGCGCCCTTGTTGGAAATTTCCACGATCGTTTC
>JBOFTL010000002.1:0-3496 GCA_051652045.1 Microcoleus sp.
ATAACGGGGGTATTAAACCCGAATCTAGTATTAGTTAAATCCAAACTACCTCACAAGATTGCCGATTAGACATGAGAATTTCCAACATGAAAACCTCTCTTATTCAGATTAATGATACGACCTTGCGAGACGGAGAACAGGCAGCCGGGATTGCCTTCAATATCGAAGAAAAAATCGCGATCGCCACTTTTCTTGATTCGATCGGCGTGCAAGAAATGGAGGTCGGCATTCCGGCAATGGGACAAGAAGAAGCCGAATCTATTCGGGCGATTTCCAACCTGGGATTGAAGGCAAAATTACTCGGCTGGAACCGGGCAAAAATGTCTGATATTCAGGCATCGGCAGACTGCGGTTTGCAACGGATACACATCTCTATTCCTGTTTCAGAAATTCAAATTGCGGCAAAATTTCACGGCCAATGGCGGGTAATGCTCACCCGCCTGCAAGATGCGATCGATTTTGCACGCGATCGCGGTTTGGAGGTAGCTGTTGGTGGCGAAGATTCCTCCAGGGCTGATGAATCTTTTCTGCTTGATGTGGCTTCCTTGGCCCAACAGTGGGGTGCATTTCGGTTTCGTTTCTGCGATACCGTGGGCATTCTTGACCCATTAACCACCTACAAAAAAGTCCGGCATTTGGTTTGCAATCTGGAGATTCCGATCGAGATGCACACCCACAATGACCTAGGACTGGCAACAGCGAACGCCCTGGCTGGCATTCAAGCCGGATCGCGATCGGTGAATACGACGGTGAATGGATTGGGTGAACGAGCCGGGAATGCAGCCCTGGAGGAAGTCGTGATGGCATTGAAGCGGATCTATGGCATCCAAATCGGGATTGATACGAAACGACTGCTAGAACTCTCTCGTTTGGTTGCCAGAGCTTCTGATTGCCCTGTTCCGCCCTGGAAAGCGATCGTGGGCGAAAATGCCTTTGCTCACGAATCTGGCATTCACGCTCACGGCATCCTGCAAAATCCAGTCACCTACGAGCCATTTGCTCCGGAGGATGTGGGCTGGGAACGCCGCTTTGTTGTGGGCAAACATTCGGGCCGGCATTTAGTGTTGAACGTGCTGCAACAACAGGGTATCTTCCTCAATTCTGAGGAAATTCAATTGGTGCTAGAAGCGGTGCGGCATCAAGCGGTACAGGTTAAACGCAGTCTTACGGTTGAAGAACTTTTGAATTTAGTTCCCCAAGCGAGGTCCTACGCTCATGCAAACTGATGAAATTGAAATCGATTCCCCTCCCGTCTTTGACATCGGTCAGAAGGTGCGATCGCGCAAATTGATTCGCAATGATGGCACGTTTCCGGGTAAAGATATTGGTGCAACTTTGGCAAAGAAAGGTGATGTCGGCTATGTCATCAGTATCGGCACTTTTTTGCAAAGTTCCTATATCTATGCCGTGCATTTCATGACCACGGGTCACATTGTCGGTTGCCGCAAAAAAGAACTTGAACTCGCTGAGGAAATCAAATGAAAGTAATGCTCCGTCGCAATCATGCCGGACACTTGGTTGTCTATGTTGCCAAGAAAGATTTGGAAGAAGAAGTTGTGAAAGAAACAGAGGCAGACAGTCAAAAGATTTTCACGCTTGCTAATGGCTGGGAACTGGCGATCGCAGGCTTGGAAGAACCATTGAAACTGCCAAAAACTGTAGAAGCTAGACGTATCGTTTAGGAACTTAAGATCGTGGTTTATTCTGATAACTACTCACTCGGTAATTTCTGTTTGGAAGGTGAGTTTCTGGGCTTTGCAAGTCATGACGGGAAGTTGAAATACATACGTTTGGGAATGTTATCGGAAGAAATGCTAATCAAACTTCCGAAAGCAATGCGAAATGCGGTTGAGTTATTGCTTCAGCCTGGTGAATTTATTAAGGTCAGCGGTATTAGCAAGTTCGATCGCCATTCCTGCGAACTCAAACTCAAAGCGACTCAGATTATGCCGCTGGGAGAGTCCGGCACTCAAATAGTGCCTGAAACACCTGCTAATCCCGTGTCTTCAGTGACTGATGAATCCAAAATCCCATCCAAAATCAAAGCCAAAATCAAACTGCTGGTGTGCCAAAAATCGGGATGTTTGAAACGAGGGGGAAAGGGGTTGTGTGAAGCATTAGATCGGGCTGTTTGCGATCGCAACCTGGAACAGTATGTCTCGATCGAACGAACTAAATGTCTCAAACGCTGTTCTTCTGCTCCTAACGTGGTAATTATGCCAGGAAATCATCGTTATACGGATGTTCGCCCTAAAACGGTGTCACAAATTGTTGATGCGATCGCTATAGACCTCGACTGAATAGCAGATCGAGAACAGGCATCCTGCCTGTTACACAAGAATTTTTACTGCTAGTTTAGATCGGGGTTTGATGGGCAACACTGAAGCTGTCAATATCTTTATGTTTCTTGATAAATAGATAGCTCGTCCACGCGGATTTCAAAGCAATCAACTATCCCTGGATCTGCATAAATCCGCAGTTTAGCATCTTGAGAAAACAGTGCCATTAAATTGCCCAACTTTACCACATGGTTGAGCACTCGCCAATTCACGATCCGATCGGGGCAAACTATTACTAATGTCGCCACATTAGCAGCGGTTGTAATAGACCAATCACAGAGGTTAAGTAGCTGGTGGCTAATAGGATCGCACTGCTGCAGAAAGCGCTGCGTCAGGGATGAGTCTAGCTGTCGGCGCAGGATGCGATCGTCCATATCGAGCCGCTGGGGCGGTAAATCATCGGGCGGTAAACCGGGGATTGCCATAGGTTTTACTCCTGAATTTAAAAAAGATAAAGGAATCAATTATGACTGCGTTCCGCGATTAAGATTTGAGCGATCGCCTCGGGCATATCTTCCAAACCAGTGTCAGATTCTGTCGCTTGAACCGGAGAATTAAAGGTATAACTGGGGTCGCATTCACCCGTGTCATAAACTTGCAAAACCCATTTATCCGGCAGCCCTTCTACACCAATTTCAACAACATACCAAGTTTCCCCGATCGCACGCACGTTCAATACAGAAAACCACTCTCGATCGTCAGCTTCGAGTTCGAGATCGTTCGTGAGAAACTCGATATTGCCACTTGCATTAATGTTTTCACCAATCCCGCATCCAGCAAATCTGGCTGACTGTCTAAAACTTCTGCTTCTTGTCCGTTGGGGCATTTAAGCAGTCGATCGATTAAATCAAAGTATCGATCTTGACTATTTTCTGACATGACTATCTCCGAATAAAACGATAAAGAATCTAGAAAATTTTGGCGGTACGAGTCGCCGGATCGAATTCAAAACGTTTAGAATGATGCGTTTCACCGTAGATGCTGAAGGTAACAGTCGGTTCGTCAACGATGGCTGCTACAGAATGATAAGCATTAAGATACAATCGGATGTTCGGTTCCTCTTTGCGGCTGCTAAGAATCGGTGCCAATTCGTGCCAGTCGTCGGGAAGTTCCTCTAACTGCTTGATTCGATCGATCGCTTGAATAGCAACTTGCAG
>JBOFTL010000003.1:0-4858 GCA_051652045.1 Microcoleus sp.
AGTTCGATACACTATTGAGAGGGGTAAACAGAATTGCCTCCGCCCAAGAGATATGTAATCGAGGTGACGATCGATCCAAGTTCCTGTATCCGCCTTCATCCGTGTAGTGCCTTCCTGCTGTTAACCTGTAGCGGTGAGAAGGCGGGCTGCGATAAGATTCAAACGATTTCGATCGCGGGATGCGCCAGCGATCGGGTAAAATGTGAAGTCGTTCTCAAACCTTAAAATCAAAAATCTACCCTACAGATATGCCTAGAACTCCTAATGAATTTGCAGTTCACCTAATGATTGAGGGCGGACACCACCAAGAGGTGCGTTTTCCTACCATGCAAGAGTTTAAAAAGTGGTATGACGGCACGATCGTACCGAAGCACGAATCAGCAGAATTTGTCATGGTTCCCATCAAAAATCGGGAAAATGAATACATGGTAGTTCGTCCCAGCAGTATTTTGGCCATCCGGATCGAACCGATATACAGCAGCAGACCGGATTATTCCGACATAGACGAATGAAGGCCCGATCGCCTAAGATTGAGGATTGTTGCGATCTTGACTTTTATTTTATTTTATGCGCTTTCGCTCACCCAGCCGTTCTCGGACTGCTTTTTGTCTGTTGGCAATCACTTCTTGCCTGATGTCTTGTCTGATATCAGTAACCTTTCCCGTGTCTGTGGGGGCGGTGCCGCCGCTGCAACCAATTAGTTTGGATCGATTGCAGGCGGGAGAGTCGGATGCTATCGGCCTTGACGGTCAAATCTGGGGCGAAAATGGCAAGCCTGGGGATAAAGAATTGTTGTTAAAATCGATCGACTACAGCCTCGGTTATCTCAATTCCCAAGCTGCTGCTGCTGCTTACAGCCGCTATCCGGTAAGGGAAATTACGCGCGATCGAGTCCGCCGATCGCTCGCTCGATTCCGCCAATTAGTTATTACTTCTACCACTCCAGCACAACTCCAGCAATCTGTCAAGAATGAATTTGTTTTCTACAAATCGATCGGAAAAGATGGCAAAGGAACAGTAGCATTTACAGGTTATTTCGAGCCGATTTACGCAGCATCTCGAATGCCGAATTCCGAATATCGCTACCCCCTATACCGCCTGCCGCCAAACATGGCATCTTGGTCGAAACCGCACCCCACAAGATTGGAATTGGAAGGGGCCGATGGTTTGCAGGGCAGTAAAGGATTGTTGCGGGGATTAGAATTAGTTTGGTTGCGCGATCGATTCCAAGCATTTCTGGTTCACGTCCAAGGTTCCGCGAAATTGCAGCTTACAGATGGTAGCGTCATGACAGTCGGTTTTGCAGGTAAAACCAGTCGCGGTTATACCGGAGTCGGGCGAGAATTAGTTAGAGATGGCAAGTTTACTTTGGAACAATTAACCTTGCCGAAACTCACCGAACATTTTAAAAATTTTCCGGCGGATATGGACAAATATTTGCCAAAAAATCAAAGCTTTGTATTTTTCCGAGATACTAACGGAACTCCAGCTACAGGAAGCATTGGAGTGCCAGTAACTGCCGAAAGGTCGATCGCTACTGACAAAGCTTTAATGCCCCCCGGCGCGCTAGCATTAATTAGCACTAAATTACCCTATCCGAATGCAGCAGGAAAACTCGAACAAAATGCAGTCGATCGCTATGTTTTGGATCAAGATACTGGCGGTGCTATTAAAGGTGCGGGGAGAGTTGATGTATTTATGGGAACGGGAAATTTAGCGGGCGATCGAGCGGGTTATATTAACTCAACAGGAGAACTTTATTATCCGCTGTTAAAGTAGTTCGATCGCAGAAGGCAGAAGGCAGAAGCAAGATGGAATAATAGCAGAAGGCAGACTGTCAACTCTCAATCGATCGCGAGCTCCCGACGCTCGCACTACAACTCTCAACTCTTAATCGATCGCGAGCTCCCGACGCTCGCACTACAAATCTCAACTCTCAACTCTTAATCGATCGCAAGCGGGGACGCTCGCACTACAACTATCAACTCTCAACTCTCTTGTTGTAACTGTTTGACAACCGCAATCAATCGCTTGAGATGAGGTTTGACAATTTCTTGATGTTCGTGTTCCAAACGATCGATTTGAGCTTGCACTCCTGCAAAATCCGGTGCAGACTGCCGGGAAAAAGCTTGCTGTTGGCTGTGAATATTGGCTATGACTTTCTGAATTTCCAAAAATCGGGTATTGATACCTTCCCAGTCGTCTTGAGTAATCGCAGTTTCTGCCAAATTTTGCGTCGCGTTTTGCAACTCTTCGATGGCCTGTTCTATGGATTCTAAATTTGCCGGAGTCCCGACAGATAACTCTTGTAATTGTTCGCTCACCTGCTGGCGAACTTCAAGGACAGCAGACGCGACTATTTCCTGCAAAGAAGCTACCGATTGTCCCAAACTCAGTAACTGCTGTTGAATTTCAAACTGCGTATCAAAACCTTCAGTTCTGGGTAATACAGCCATTTGCTGGCGGAGGGTTTCAATATCTGCTGACAACTGCTTGCGGAGTTTCACAATTACCGTCGCCGCCGTTTTTTCCAGCTTGTTTACAGATTTTTGCACTTCGGCGGTTTCCGAGTTTTGATAAACCCGTGCTTGCTGCTCGAAGCGGTAGCGGTTGGCAACATTCAGCGAGAGAGCTAAAGTGAGAGGAGCTACGCCGTAAAAAGCCTGACCCGACAGTGCCACCGCTAGGGAACCCACACCAGAAGCTGCAAGGGAGGCGTATTCTGCAAATTCCAGCCAGTGTCTTTGGGGGTAAGTTGGCTTGATGCGGTTCGGGACTGATGAGTTTGGCTTCCGCATAACTCTTTGGGTCATAGGATGTTCTCGTTGTTGGTAAGGTTGCGAGATTTGGTTGAACACTGATTGGGATCCTTTTTAACTTAATATATGTTTTGCAATACTCGCGGTCATATTATATTTTTATTTGCTTCGGTAGTTTGAGGATGGCTAGTATATTAAGATATATTTGCCAGATAGCGCCGATCGAACCGCATCCGAGCCTTTAAAATCGAGCTGTTGAGAGAGCCGATTCTCGCGCATTCCGATCTCGCCTCTAATTCTACAGTAGTTAGGGTCGATCGAATTAGTTTGCAGCGTCAGACGTGAGTCCTCTGTCGCCTGCAGACTTAAGTGAGAACTACAAACCGAACTTTAAATGCGTAGGTTAGATGCGTAGGTTGGGTAGAACGAAGTGAACCCTCCACTTCGTTCCGCCCAATCCATGTATATTAGATCGCGATCGATCGACTGCGATAAGATTTAGTTCGTCGTGCGGACTTCAGTCCGCAACAGCCTGCGGACTAAAGTCCACACTACAAACACTACAAACGGTTTTTGTTATGGTAATCGATCGGACACAATCTTACTCAAAAAATTGACAAATGAACTCAGATAAACCCGGAATTGCCGATCGGCTCAAGTCTATTTTTAGCATCGCACTATTTGTGATTTTGGTATTGGGAGTTGGCTTTTTAAGCGTGAATTTTGTTTTGGCTGTTTATGCAAAGTTTTCTTGATTTGCCAGTTTAATTGGCAATTCGATGATAAATTCAGCGCCTTGACCGGGTACGGATACGCATTGCAATTTGCCACTGTGTTTTTTGACAATAATTTGGTGAGAAATTGACAATCCTAAACCCGTACCTTTGCCGACAGGTTTTGTCGTAAAAAATGGATCGAATAACCGGACGATCGTATCTTCAGCAATACCGTTGCCGTTGTCTTTAATCCGAACGCAAATCCGATCTCCCAGATCTTGCGTCCGAATGGTAATTGTCGGATTTTCCTGAGCCTCCCTTTTTTCTTCCAAAGCATCGATCGCGTTTGCCAAAATATTCATAAATACCTGATTTAACTGTCCGGGATGGCATTCTATTGTGGGCAATTTGCCGTAGGCTTTAATTACTTCAATGCCGGGACGGCTGGGCTTGGATTTGAGCCGATTTGTCAGCATCAGTAAGGTACTTTCTATACCTTCATGAATGTCAGTTTTTTTGGTTTTAGCTTCGTCTGTCCGGGAAAAATTGCGCAGAGTTTGGATGATTTCGACAATCCGTTCGCAGCCAATTTTCATCGAATTGAGCAGTTTTGGCAGGTCTTCTACCAGAAAATCCAAGTCAATATCATCGGTTTTAGTGGAGATTTTGGCAGGTGGATCTGGATATTCTTTTTGATAGATTTCCACCAGTTCCAACAAATCGAGAACGTAATCTTTGACGTGACAGATATTGCCCGCAACAAAGCCAACAGGATTGTTAATTTCGTGAGCGATTCCTGCTAGCATTTGTCCGAGAGATGACATTTTTTCAGTTTGCACTAACTGCATTTGAGTTTGCTGCAATTCATCCAAAGCTGCTTGCAATTCCTGAGATTTTCGACGATCGAGCTCGGCGGCAGCGGCCCGTTCTTCCTCAACTCCGATCGCGGCGGCAATAATCCCGATCGACTTGCGATCGGCTTCTGCTAGCGCGATCGGTTCATTGTAAACGACGCACAGCGCACCGCCGTAACTGTCGCCCTGCCGCACTGCTTGCCCGACATAGGTTTGCAGTTGGTAGCGGGCGACGGCCGGATCGGTTCGGGTCCAAGGAGTGTTCTGCAAGTCGCCGATGACAACAGGCGCAGCACTTTTTTGTTCGATCGCGCTGTAACAGAGGCGTCCCCCGGCGCGATCGACCTCCGGGTAATCCGGCGGCGCTTGCCAAGTCGCGATCGCCCGCAGCATTTCGCCCTCCAGGCGGTTATCGGCAGCAAAAGTGCCTCCCAACAGTTCTCCGGTTAAGGCTGTCAGGCGCTGGATGTTATCAGCAGCCTTGCTGCTGAAGCCCAAAAAGCATTCGTTAATCCGGCTGAGGCGATAC
>JBOFTL010000004.1:0-3066 GCA_051652045.1 Microcoleus sp.
ATTTGAGATCTGGGAAATCGCCGACTCTGGCGTGGTGAGAAACCGGGTTTCTTTGTAAATTTTTCGTCGATGTCTGAGATTTCTCAAAGAAACCCGGTTTCTGTGCCCCCAGGACTAAAGATGTCAAATGGGTTCTATAGCGGGAGCCTCCTTGCAACATTAAGGTGAATTTCCTCGGCTGGGCTGGGCGTCCGATCGATTTTCCCCCTATTCCACGGAAAAACTTGTTTTAAGATGGAAGTAATACTTGTCCGCTTTTTGCGCATACCCCAAATGAGCAATTACAACAGCCGTAAGTTAGACGGAATGCCGAATTGGATGCGTTTCGCGCCCTACGCAGCCCTAGGCATTTTAGTATTTTCCCTCAATTCCACTAGCGAACTCAATTATTTCTGGAAAGGTTACTTGACGATTTTGCAGGCTCAAGTAGGTATTGTTGTGCTGTATTTTGCGATGTCTAAGTTTCGGAAATACAGTAAAAATAAATAAGAGAAAATTAGTCAGATAGCTGAGTTCGATCGCACTCGATCGATATCTGGAGTTAACAAGCTGAGGAAGGGGGGAACATGGTAAAAGATAAAACAGTAGCAGTTATATTAGCTTTCTTTATTGGGAGCTTTGGCGGTCACAAATTTTATTTAGGCAATAACTTGGCTGGTGTATTGTACTTGCTTTTTTCGTGGACATTCATTCCCTCAATCATCGCATTTTTTGATTTTATCGGGCTGCTGTTCATGTCGGAGCAAGCTTTTAACGCGCAATTCAATCCTGGAATGCTTTCGGGAAGCCGCAGCTTGCGATCGGCAACTGATGTTACCGCCGCCCTCGAACAACTGCAAAAACTTTACAATAAAGGGATAATTACAGCAGAAGAATATGAAGAAAAACGCCAAAAATTGCTGCGAGAATTGTAAATAGGAAGGAAGAAGGAAGAAGGAAGAAGGAAGAAGGATGAGGGAAGAGGGAAGAAGGAAGAAGGAAGAGGGAAGAGGGAAGAAGGATGAGGGAAGAAGTAAGTGGGAGTTGTGCGGTGTGAGATTGTAAGTAGATGAGTCTAAAAATATATCAATATGTCATTGCGAGCGAAACGAAGTGAAGCGAAGCAATCGCAGGGATTACTGGGGTTTTACATTCTGTTACATGAGATGGTTTATTTGCGCCTACCTACTTAGGGAAAGGGCTTCCAACCTCAAACCTCCAATCTAAAACCTCCAATCTAAAACCTAAAACCTTCAATCTAAAACCTTCAATCTAAAACCTAAAACCTAAAACCCAGTCATATAAAAGCTATTTAAGGATAGAAATAAAGTGTCTCAAGATTTATATTGGTTGCGTCAAACTCCTGCTTGGGTGTGGTTTTCTTTAATTCCCGGATTCGGCGGATTGGCGATCGCCTATGCAGGCCACCAGTCGCAGATTCGCAGTTGGATCGGCTGGGGTGCTGGTATTACTTTAGCAGCACTGGCTCTAGCTTCAACTAATTTAGCTTTCCCGATCTGGATCGCTCAAATCGTTACTGCTTTTGCATTAAAAAAACGCTACTTAATCAAAACCGCACCGAGAGGTTTGCTGCTGCCAGAAACAGCCCAAAATGCAGAAATGCTAGCTAATGTGCGGGGTAAGATAGACATTAATGAATGCACTAAAGACGATCTAGTAAAAGTATTGGGATTGCCGATCGTCTATGCTAATGATATTGAATCTTTGCAAAATGAAGGATACATTTTTACCCACGCGGAAGAACTTTCAGAAATAGCTGGAATTCCCGAAAGTCACGTGCGGCGGATCTCTCCGATGATTTGCTTCAGTTACCATTATCAAAAAGAAGCTCGTTTTACTTGGAAGCGATTAAATATTTTGTCGCCGGAAGAGTTGATTCGCGACGGTTTAGACAGGAGTGTTGCTGAAGCAATTGTTAGGGAAAGGCAGAAACAAGGTGAATATAAATCAGTTATTGATGTGAAGCGACGCACCGGATTGCCCTTTGACTCTTACCGCCATATCTGTTAGTTGAGAGTTGAGAGTTGAGAGTTGAGAGTTGAGAGCGCGAGCGTCCCCGCTCGCGAATAGATTTGAGTATAAGTCGAATAGATTTGAGTATAAGTAGGTTGGGTTGAACGCAGAGAAAACCCAACACTCAATAAAATGTTGGGCGGAGCGAAGCGGAGGGTGCGCTTCGCTCGGGCCCAATCTACAAATTTGTTTGTAGTAAGGACTTTAGTCCTTAAAAAAACCTAATACTTTCGAGAGATGGCTGGATATTTCTTTATTCTGAAAATAGGAACCATTGTATCAAAAGCGCACCTAAAACTTTTGTGAATCTGCGTTTTTTTACAAGCGTTAAAATATGACGATCGCTCTTGAAAATCCCCATGCAGATGATACCAAAAATAATTCCCGAAGTTCGATCGGAAACCGTACCGATTCCAACATCTCCCCCAGAAATTATAGCTTTGGATGTTGGCGGCATGAAATGTGCCGGCTGCGCCCAGGCTGTGGAAAGACAGCTATTGCAACAACCTGGAGTAATTTCTGCTTGCGTCAATTTGGCTGTGGAAGTGGCAACTGTTGAATGCCAGCCGGGGACTGTAGATGCAGAGGCTTTGGCTAAAAAGTTAACCGATCGCGGATTTCCCAGTCAATCTCGCTGCGGTGAAAATCGGCAAGAAGTTGAAGCGGTGGCGGCCCAAAGGCGCAAGCAAGAAATCCGACAGCAAATAGAGCAATTAACGATCGCCCTAATCTTAATTATTCTTTCCGGTTTGGGTCACTTTTTAGGCGCGCAATCTCCGATTTTAAGCAATATTTGGCTCCATTGGGGACTTTGTACCCTGGCTTTGTTATTACCGGGACGCCAAATTGTAGTTGATGGGTGCCGCAGTTTACTGCGCAATGCACCGAATATGAATACTTTGGTAGCTTTAGGTGCTGTTACTGCTTATACCGCTAGCAATGCGGCACTGCTGTTTCCCCAGATGGGATGGGAGTGTTTTTTTGACGAACCGGTGATGTTGCTGGGCTTTATTTTGTTGGGAAAAACTCTCGAACAACAAGCCAGACGGCGCG
>JBOFTL010000005.1:0-7344 GCA_051652045.1 Microcoleus sp.
CCTTCATCTTTGATTATCATGTTCGTAACAAATCTTAATAATTTTTCTCATAATTCTAGTCTCGAACTTCGATCGAACCCAATTACCTGAGTAAAATTATAATAATAGGTAATGGGTAATGGGTAATTGGTAATGGGTAATTGGTAATTGTCAACTATCAACTATCAACTATCAATCGATCGCGAGCGGGGACGCTCGCACTACAACTATCAACTATCAACTCTCAACTATCAACTCTCAACTCTCAACTATCAACTATCAACTATCAACTATCAACTAAATTTTCTAAAGCAGCAGCAACGACTCGATGGTGAGAATCTTGCAGCAATTGACTCAAAACTTCCTTCGCCTGTGGCGCATCAAAATGCCTTAAGGCAGATGCCACGTGCTGGCGAATTCCATCATACTCAGAATTAGCTAACGTCAATAATTGAGAAAGTGCCGCTGCTTCCTGACTTGTTCCAGCTAAAGTGCCGAGTGCATCTACCGCCGCTTCCTGAGTAGTCATATCCTCACCAGCCAAAGCTTCAATACACACCTCAAAAAGTTCGTTGTAGCACTCCATATCCACCAAAGCCCCCAAAATGCTGCGACGTACCAACCAATGGTCATCCCGAACAAACAACAGCACTAAATGAGAGGCGGCACACCTACCAAAAAGTGACAGAGAATTAGCTGCTTCAGCCCGCACGTTGGGAGTGTCATCAAATTTCATCATTTCCAGCAAGGCGGCAAAAGATTCAGCGGTTTGTTGTTGTCCCAATCCCCTACTAACAAAAGTACGCACTAAAAATTCCGGATCTTTAAGTCGGGATTTGAGCAAAGGAACGGCTATCTCTGGCGTATAATTTTTAAGAGCTGCGATCGCCTTAAGTCGATATTGAAAATCAGAATTTTCTAGATTTGCTTCGATTTCATGAATATCCATAGCCGCAACAAAATAGCAGGACTTTATTTACTATAAACAACAAGTTTCACTTTGCGCAACCGATCGAATAGGTTTGAGGTTTGAGGTTTGAGGTTCTAGGTTTGAGGTTCTAGATTTTAGGCTTAATTTCTGCCTCCTATCCCTACTAAGTAGGTAGGTGCGAATAAAACGAACTGTGTAACAAAGCATGAAGTCGATAAAAACGCAAGGGAATTGCTTCGCTTCACCCAGTTCGCTCGCTCCGGACATAGTTATGAATTTTCGTACCAACTTACTTGCCTACTACCTACTACCTACTACCTACCACCTACTACCTACTACCTACTACCTATTACCTCACACCTCTTAAGCTCTCTCATCAAATCTTGTCTGAAAACTGCCGTATTTAAACCAATATTGTCGCAGTTCGTGATGGGGCGTATGCAAACTTCCTTGCGCTTGATAGAGCATTACTTGTCGGTGATTTCCTATCCAAACTCGTCGGACAGGTTCCACAGAAATCAAACATCCTCCCAGACTGGTGATATATTGCTCGAATCTCTCAACGGCTGGATAGTCTAAAGTTTCAAAAATCAAAAATTGACCTGAAAAAATCAGGTGACGGCTTCGTATCCAAGCCTGCATTTTTTTTTCGGCTATTGGAGGTAAAACCATTTTATATTATTGTAAATTTTACGATCGATAAACAGTCATGAATCGGCTAAGGCTTAATATTTTTGCTTTTTGCTCGCAGATTGCCACCCTGTTTCCTATTATTTTCTTTGCTCGATCGACTTGCAGGATTTTCAATAGAAAAAGAGCGAATAATTAACTCGCTCCACATAAATTAGAATCCACCCAACCTAGATAGAAAACCAGGTGAAATCTCCAAATATAGTTAGTTAATTTCACTAACGATCTATTAATTAAACAACTTCGGTGATGCTGACAATTTTGCCGCCAGCGCGATGGATGCGCTGAATTTGAGGAGTCATCTTCGCACCAGAAACCAAATATTCAGTGTTGCTAACTCGGCGGGGGCTATCAAATTTACAGCCCTTGACTAAAATCTTGAAGGTTTTTTCCGTGGCACCTTTACTAGCACCCAGACGGCCGCCGGTGCTGGGTAAAGTAATCTTGTTACCGCTATTACCAGCTACGAAGTCAACCAAGCGAGAACCGGTAAAAGCACTGTCAACTCCCGCATAACCTTGATACAGGGAAAGAGTGCGATTGTAACCGACTTGCTTTTGTCCGACTTGACTTTTTGCTCCTTGATAATAAGGAACTGTATTCTCGCCAAATTTGTCCTGATATTCTTGACTGTCGATGTACGAATCAATTTCTGCTTCGTAGCCTTTTTCGATACAGGTACGAATGTGCTCGGAAAGTTCTGCTTGGTCTAAAGGAGCGCGACCTAACAAATGTTTAAAGTTTAGCTCGATAAAGCGATAAGGAGCGCAGGATTCAAAATAACGACTGCGATAGAAGTCAGATTTGGCAACAGCGCGAACGAATTCCCGTACTGTCATGGAACGATCGCACAATTGAGATTCTGCCACAGTCAGCCGTTCGCTTTCCATCACGTGGGGATTTCCCAACACTTGTTTGTAAACGGCTCGAATTACTGCTTGCGTATCATCGCTGCTGCTGGTAGACCAAAGCTCTACTGGCGCATCTAAAACTACACTCATGGAGTTGCTCCTCTGAATAAATAAATGGTTTAAAAACGGGCAAGTAAGCAGTCGTAAATAGCAGGCTCGGGGAGGTATAGCAATTACCATAACTGTTATGAAATTTCACAAGCCGGACTCGCTCCTTGGCTGGTTACCTTTGTTCCAACCGTCAAGGCGACTGCTATAATTCCCCAAGTCATTAAGCTGAAAGTTCGATCGGTTTTTTAGTTGACAGCAGTGACGCTGGCAATTACGCCGCCTTGTTGGTGAATGCGTTGGTAGGTTTCGGAAAGTTTATCGAACGGTACGAGATAAACTTGATTGCTGCGGCGGAATTTGGAGACTCGGTTAACCACACCAGGAGAACGATAAGCTGTTACTTCGATGCGATAAACTTTGCCTTCTGCCGTTGCGCCTGCTCCCAAACGGGTGCGCGCGCCGGTAACGGGCTCTTGGAATGCCCAACCATCGCCAACGGAACCGCCGGAAGGAGGAATTACTGCTAGCGGGGTTTCCTGAATGACATACTTGTTCAAAACAGGAGTTTTTCCAGACAAAGAACCTTTTAAGTCGCTGCTGGAAGCACCGCGCAACAGAGCAAACATATGAGTAAACCCAACCATGTTTTGTCCTGGTTGGGTTTTGTAGCCTCGGTAATAGGGAACGATATTTTCCCCGTAGGCGTTTTGGTATTCATCGCTGTCGAGGTAAGAATCAATATCTGCCTCGAATCCTTCGGTATCTAAGATTGTGCTGTGCGCTCTCATTTCTTCTAGGCCATCAGGAGCGCGACCTAGGAGATGTTTGAAATTGAGTTCGATGAATCGATACCGAGGACAAGTATCGAAAAAGCGAGAACGGTAAGTGTCTGATTTTGCTAAAGCGCGGACGAATTCGCGGACGCTTAATTCGCCTCTTTTGAATTGCGATTCAGGAATTGTCGCTCGCTCGCTTTCCATCACGTAAGCATTACCCAAAACTTGCCGGTAGACGGCACGAATAATGGTTTCTGCTTCTTCTGATGAACTTCCTGGAATCAGTTCTAAGGGGGGTGTTTCTTCAAATAAACTGACTCCAAGTCGAGATGCTGGTCCAAAAACCATTGAAAATATCTCCACTATTGTGTTATGTGAAACTTACCATAATTAGGTGTTCCCTGAGAAAACTTTACATAAAGTAACATTTTGATGCAATGTATTTTTGTGCAATACAAGCAGTTTTTTGAGGGACAGAAGCATTTGCCAGTAAGGTGTTGGGTTGTAGTACGGCTCGATCGCCCGCAGCTCGTTTGCCGCCAAAATTAGAAATTCGGCAACTCTTGGGCAAAACTTTGGCGTTTTTCAAACTGTAAAGAACCAAAATCCGATCCCCAAATTTGTTTGTGAGTGCTGACATCCATGCCGCGATCGAGACTTGTCCACGTTGTTTCGGTAATTTCCACTTCGCTAATCAGGTAGGTCGAACAACCTTTTTTTTCGATCAGACAAAGGTTTCCTGGTTCTACATTACCGCGAAACATTTCCCCTTCTCGCTGGAAAACCATTGAGCAATTGTAGCGCCTTTGGATGCACTCAGGTGTAATTGTTTTGAGAATGCTTAATTCCCGTGCTGCTCCGGCATACTGTACCGGATCGTTGAGACTGTAATTTTCAATATAAATATCATCTCCTCGATCGACTAATTTGTGAACTCCTTGACGGTAAGGAGTCCAAAGATCGTGATCGTAAGCCTGTTCGGAATAAAATCCGATCGCATTGAAAAACTCAAAGGGTAAAGGTCGAAAAAATATATGAATGTGAGCGAATTGTTGCGGCTTAGCAAAGGATTGTTTGTAGTTGCTGAAATCCCCTGCCATCCATTGAGCTAGAGTTATTAAATCGTTGCTTTTAACTGAAGTCATAACCGATTTCCTACTTGCTTACTTCCCGGAGAGCGATCGAATTTCTGAGGAAAATGATGCAGTTACTACTCCACTTCCTTTACTGGTTTTGATCAGAGAAACGCGAAACCGCAAGTTAGGATTGGCAAACCAAATTTTCTCTTCCGCAGCAGCGTTATCGTAACTGGTGATGAGGACAAAAGTGTCATCATCCGTGAAGTGATAGTCAGCGGCGGCGGGAATAGTTTCAGCATATCCTTGGTCCCGCAATAATTTACCGCGATTGGCTTCTGTCGGATCTGGAATTGGTACGAGGATGCAGCTTCCTTTCATTTCAGCATTTTCATCCCAATCTGAATGACCTTCCCATGTCATTTGAAAGGGACTTGCTGCTAGGGATGGGTCAATATTGTAGGACTTGCAGAGGTCGATTACGGCACGATCGTCGGGTGAGAGTGCCACAATATCAATTACTGATTCTACAGCTTCAAAGTGCCTGAAAGTTAAGTGATGGGCGCTGCGCTGCGATCGCCATTGTCCGAGGGAGTTTTCAACAAACTGTTGGATGTTCATGAGAAAATATGCTACAAGATCCTGACAATTTTTTTTTTAGCTATCCAATTTTTACAGAGCTATCGAACGTGACTTAAAGCCTTAACCAACCGAGAGAGTGGGATTTAAACCCACGGTGACATAACTGTCACACTCTATTGCAAGTCGATCGAGAGAATAGCCGGAAACCATTTTAACATAAAAGACATCTCCCAAAATTAGGTTTTTGTCCATATAGGGCAATGCTTCTAGAATCTTTTTAGGAGATGTGTAAAAGTTCGCGATTAAAACCAAGGCTGCTTTGGCAAAATTCCAGACAAACGCGGTAAGTCAATTGCGGTTAATCTTTTGACTGATGTCGGCACTTTAAAAAAATTGATAATCCACTCTTGAGATCGGATTGAATTTAACAAGATGTTATATAGAAATCCTTGCAGGAGTCGTAATTTTTAACCCCACCCCAGCCCTCCCCTTGGTAAGGGGAGGGAGTAAGAAGAAGTTCACAAATGATTTACGATTGCTATAGTTGTATTCTCAGGTGCGATCGGGAAAACAATACACAGCTATTGTAGTAATTATTCACGGAACATGGGCGATCGAACCGAAGAAACCGGATTCTCGATCGAATCTGTGGCTGTGTAGGAAGTATTTGCTACAAAAACCTGGTTTCTCACCTTCGCGAGTAAGCCCTATATTCATTTATGCTCTTTCTCACTGGTAGAAAGATGAAAATCATGAAATTGCGCGGTTGTTTTTTAATTTTTACCCTGATTGGATTATCCTTAACAAGCTGCGGACAGCCGCAATTTTTTTCAGGAATCGATCGCACATTTAAAAATAGTCGCGCGATCGCAGAATTTAATTTAAACTTGCAAACGGGCGATGTAACTAATAATAACATCCCAGCGAGTCCGAATAGTGGGAAGTTCGATCGAACTGCCATGTCACCAGAAGAAAGTGCGATCGTGTTAGGGATATTCGGGTTTCAGTCGATATGTTATTTGTTAGTTTGGAAGTTTCGCGGGCGGGAAGAAGCTAACAGGATGCTGAGAAGAAGCAGAAGAAGAGTGAAGTGAGGATAGATATTTGCTAAACCTCATTTTTTAAACCCTCATTATACAAATTCTTCGGGTGGGAAGGGAGTAGTTGGCGGATGTTAAAAGGTCGATCTGACATAGTTGAAATTTTTTAATTTAATTGATTTTAGCTCTCAGGCTAGTACAATTTTGGCAGTTCGATTAATTCTTTAGGATTTTATTATATTTAACAAATCTTCGGTTGAAATATTCTATATCAGCCGAGTAGCCTATTCCTGAAAACCGCCAGGGGTTCAAACCCCTGGCTAATAGCGAAAGTCTTCTAAAGAGGACTAATAAGTTGAAAAGTCTTCTCTATTGAGATTAGTACCAGATGTCAGTTAAAACTGAGATCTTGCACGCCGCTCAATAGAGTACCGAAACCCTTGCTCTTGCGTCGATCGAATCACCAAAAACCTACGTTTTCTAGGCTTAATGACATTGCTGCAAGATCTCAGTTAAAACCGACTGTAAAGTATTTCAGACCCAGACTCAATAATGAATCCGCTACATCCGCTACAACATCCATTACCCTTCTTCTTTTTTATTGAACTATTTCGCTGCGAGAAACCTTGCTACTTCTAGCAGGATTCGGTGTTAATTCTGCTGGTGGTGTTTGAACGCTTCCCCATTCTTTCAAAAAGCTTTTGAGCAAAACTTCTTGCTGAGTGCGAAATTGTTCCACATTCGCGCCACCATTCATAATCACAAACCAAACTGTTTCTTGTTTTTGAGTCGGTAACGCGCCCCCCAAAGCACTGACGTTATCCAAAGTTCCCGATTTAATTACTGCTAATTGCGGCAGCGGCCTTTCTGACAGGATACCTTGATCTCTACCAACTACCGTTAACACATCAGCAACTGTCATGTTATAGGGCTTAAGTTCCCGTTCCAGTGCTAGAAATAAAGCACAGGCGGCGCGGGGAGAAATGCGGTTTTCTTCGCTCAAACCGGAACCGTTGACGAGTTGAATTTCTGCAGGAGGAACTCCTGTTGCTGCTGCTGCTTTTTTGGCTACTGTTTGTGCGCCCCCGGCGGTATCTGCTAGCATATCAGCCATCGGATTGTTGCTGTACTGATTCATTTTTTTGATCAGTTCTGCTAGGGGTAAAGAGTAATGTTTGACTAAGGGTTGCGCGCTGACTTGAGGTGCTGGCGAAACTTGTACGTTACCCTCAATTACTACTTCGGGTTTGGGGGTGTTTGGAGGTAGTGTTTGATGTTGGGTGGCGGCTTCTGTCGGCCAGATTTGAC
>JBOFTL010000006.1:0-5075 GCA_051652045.1 Microcoleus sp.
ATTACTCAACTGTTCCTCTTATTGTTTTCGCCTTCGCTCAAAGGCATTCAAGGAACGTTTCGTAATTCCCACTCCATTCCTCCCACCACTAATCGGAGTACCGATATAGTGGGGGTCTCCTGGAGGTTTTAGATGAAACCATATCCAGGTTTACTAACCATCTATTGTCATTGTATTGTCATTCTATTGTCATTGCGAACGAAGTGAAGCAATCGCAATTACTATGCCTATAAGCGGAAAATTTATCAAAGGAATGCCTAACCAGGATTTTAGTATAATCCCTGATAGGGTTTTAGTTTGATTTCGGCAGCTCCTCTGGAATGGCACCGCCAAAGTTTTTTCGTTTCAATCCCTGATAGGGTTTTAGGTTGATTTCGGCCCAACCGATATACTCTCAAACTCGGATGTTCGCCGTTTCAATCCCTGATAGGGTTTTAGTTTGATTTCGGCTGCCGATGCCTGAAAAGCTTGAAATATGAAGTTTTCAAGGTTCGTTTACGTCTGAGTGCACTCAATATTCTGAGTGCACTCAATATATCGTTTGGGCGATCGCCCTGTCAAGCCAAATCATAACTCAATGCGGATGTGAAATTTAGGTGATTCTTAAGTCGGCGTAGGCCGACTTGGTGCGTGTAGGCGCGGTTTCAACCGCCCCGCCAAATCATAACTCAATGCGGATGTGAAATCAGGGTGATTCTTAAGTCGGCGCAGGCCGACTTTGTGCGTGTAGGTGCGGTTTCAACTGCCCCGCTTTGTTGATGTAGAATACAGTTTCAACCGCCCCACAGAATCATCAATTTATGACTCCCGCCTACCCAAAGAAACCGGGTATTTAACAGGAAAATATTTTCGTAAAAAACCCGGCTTCAACAACTCCGTGCGTAAATTTTAAGATCAAAGACTGGCAATCAAAAACCTCAAAAATTTGCCAATCTCAAACATCAAATCGAAAATCGAAAATCGAAAATCGAAAATTGCTATGACTGCGGCACCCACACAGAAACCGAACCAGCTTTACACCGAAAATCAGCCCAACCCTTGTCATTCGTTGTAATCGGTTCTTTGATATGTTCCGTGATATCAATATAAGTTCGATTCGGCTGTCCGACTTCCATAAACTTATTGCCATCACCTCCATTACTCAATACCACAGCCATACCTCCCGGATGTTCTGCATCTCCGAGCCGCGTCCAGCCGATCGTGTTAGCATGATCGAAATAATCGTACTGATCGCCGTAGGAATAAGTTTGGCGGGCAAACAGGAATTTATCGATAATCCACTGATGTTTGTCCAACCAAATTTCGTATCCTTTATCTTTGTAGTGAGCGCCGTAATAATCCGCGTAAAAAATGCACGGATATCCTTGACTGCGCAGCAAGATTAAAGCGTAAGCAAGAGGTTTAAACCAAGATTCAACAACTGATTCTAGAGATTGCAACGGTTGGGAATCGTGGTTGTCAACCAAAGTAACGGCGAGAGTTGGTTGATCTTGAACGAGAGTATTGTCAAAAATTGTGCGCAAGTCGTAGTTATTACCGGCCTTGCTAGCAGCGTGGAAATTGTAGTGCAATGGCGCGTCAAATAAGGCTACTTTACCGTCAGTGACTTGAATAAAGTAGTGCAAAGCTTCCACTTGAGAAGACCAATATTCGCCGACAGCAAATAGGTCGCGTTTGGTATAGTTGCGGAGGTGTTCCAACCATTCTTGGAAAAATTCTGCTGATACGTGTTTGACAGCATCAAAGCGAAATCCGTCAACATTTGTTGTATCCAGATACCACTCACCCCAGTATTTTAATTCTCCCGTAACTTCCGGGTGATCCATATCTAAATCGCAACCCATGAGGTAGTCAAAATTGCCTTTTTCTAAATCTACCCCTCGATCGAAATCTTTGCCTTTCAACAGATAAACAGCCGCGGCACCCGTGTTGTAAGTGTTGTAATCAATAGCATCAAAGTGCCACCAATGCCACTCCATGCTGGAATATTTTTTGTTGCGCCCCGGAAAAGTAAAATGCGTCCAAGCTTTGATTTTTTGATATTCACCTATGGCACTACCCCGGTTGTCGGGATTGAAGGGCGTGGCTTCGGCTTCTTCTTCAGCGTCGGCACCTAATTTGTGATTGAGGACAACATCAGCATAAATCCGAATTCCGGCAGCTTGCGCAGCTTTTATCGCCCGCAAATATTCATCTTTTGTGCCGTATTTCGTGCGCACCGATCCTTTTTGGTCAAACTCGCCTAAATCGAATAAATCGTAGACGCCGTAGCCGACATCCATACCGCCACCCGTTCCTTTATAGGATGGTGGCAACCACAGGGATGTAATACCAACTTTTGCTAAATCTTTTGCAGATTCGGCTAGCTGATTCCACAGGTTACCATCAGCGGGATTGTACCAGTGGAAATACTGCATCATAACGCCATTGACTTGAGACATAAGTTAGGTTACTCCCTATCGATCGAGCTGCGGGCGATATTTCTGGTTGTTGCTATTCAGCATAGCTGTGCCTGCAATCCTCGGTCAAGAGTTCGTAAAATATTGAAGTATTCAAATCAATCTCGAACGCAGGAATACCGGGGGGTAAGAGCAAGCAGGGGAGATTCCCTTTTGCCCCTGCGATATACCAGGTAAAGGAGTTGCAGGCAGCCTCTCGATCGAATATTAATTATTTCAATTACATTGTTCTTCCTGTATCACTATTTAAGGGTGAAGCATTTTGGCATAAAATCTCTGGTTGTTGGCAGGAACTGTCGTCAACTTATATCCTCGCAAGGGTGAAGCATTTTGGCATAAAATCTCTCGTTACTGGCAGAAATTGTCGCCAAAATGCTTCACCCCTACATCAATCTAACGGCGTGAAATCAACTGTCAATATTCCTATGTCAAGGCTCAACTATCAACTATCAACTATCAACTATCAACTATCAACTATTAAGTTCGATCGCTCTTTCAATTATTGTTTCCCAAGTACCGTCACAGGCTAAATCTAGCAGTCGAAAACCTGGGGGAATTCGATCTATTTCAATCGGATGGCTTTTAGGTAAAAGTTGCAGGCAGGTACTGGGAGTGCCTAAGTAAGAAACTCCGTTACGCTGTTGATAAAATTCTTGATGGATGTGACCGCAAAGAACTATTTTAATTTGAGGGTATCGATCGACAATTGCGAAAAATTCATCGGTATTTTGCAGCATCATACCATCCATAATTTCACACTCGATCGGCAAAGGATGGTGATGCAAAGCAATAATAACAGGTCGATCGCCCGTTTGTTGCAGTTGGGAATCGAGCCACTGCAAACTTTCAGCAGACAGCAGCCCACCGCTGCATCCCGGTTCCACACTTGACAGCAGCAAAAACTGCCAATTTCCTAACTGAAATGATTTTTCTGGATAAATGGGCGGCCGATTTAAGATATCTGCCATGATGGGAATATTATCGTGATTGCCCGGTATCCAATAAGCGGGGATTTCTAAAGGCGCAATCAGGGAGACGAGGCGATGGTAGGATTCGGGTGTTTCGTCTTGAGATAAATCACCTGTCAGCAGGAGGATCTCGGGCGGCGGCTGGATCTGTTGCAGGCGATCGAGAACTACTTGCAGGGTGCGGGCTGTTGAGATACCTTTCCATTCTCGATCGAGCTCTGCAAATAAGTGAGTGTCAGTGATTTGGGCGACTCGGAGGGAAGAAACTGTTGTCATGGCTGGTGTTGCGGGCACAGCGAAGCGGAGGGGATCGAGCTATTTCCAGAATAGCCTGGGATAGCGGTTTTGAGGGCGATCGCACTTGGGTCGATCGAAATTTTTGAGAAGTATGTTAAAATGATCTGGATTTGGTGTAATATCAAATAACGTCAAATTTCAGGCGCGACGGCGGCATAGCCAAGTGGTAAGGCAGAGGTCTGCAAAACCTCCACCCCCAGTTCAAATCTGGGTGCCGCCTTGATTTTAGGTTTTTTGAAAAGGCTCGGAAGAGCCTTTTTGCATGGTTTTCGGGATTGTAACGAATTGTGTATTGCACGCAACTGACTACAATCAACCATGAAAAGTAATGCAATTTTAATGCAATGCAAAATAGCTTAGAGCGAGGACGGCTGAACCAGGCAAACGGTCAATTAGACATCTCCTAAAAAGATGATGGAAGCCTTACCCTATTTAGAAAAAAATCTAATTATGGGAGATGTCTATTAAAGTGGTAGGGTGCGTCGCTCGATCGATTTTTTAAATAGCAAAAATTATTCTCAGCTATACACCCTAATTTAATTATTCTCAGCTATACACCCTACTTTAATGACTGCTGTCAACCGTACAACTTTCAATTGTCAATTGTCAATTGTTTACAGCAAACTATCCATTAAATTCATAACTTGAATCGATTCTTGCGACAAAGATAAAGAGTCTCCATTTGGCAGATTGCGTTCCAAAACTCCCTTCAGAGCAATCAATTTCATGCTGTTTTCTGCTAAAGTTTCAGAAATAGCTCCTGCAGCGGGTAAATAGCCGATCGCCCCTAAATCCATTAAAGCCGATCGTCTCAACTGCAAATTATCCCCATTTAAAGCAACTATCAATCTATCTCCATAGATTCCTTCATTAGTTAATTGATACATAGCCCGCGCCGCAGCATACTGCACTCGTTCCACAGAATGTTCTAAAAAAGGTGAAATTAGCGGTATCGCTTCAGTTGCTTGCAGCGTTCCCAAAGCTTCAATTACCGAATCATAAGGCTGCACTAAATGGGATTTTCCAGGCACTCTAACCGCCGAAAAAATTCCCCCATCTAAAAGTTTCATTAATGGAGGAATCGCATCGCGATCGCCCAGCATTTCTAAAGCTTGGGCTGCCGCTTCTCGCACGTAATAATCCGTGCATTCCAAACAGTTAATTAGTGGCTGCAAAGCCTGTTTGTTACCCAATTTCCCTAAAGCCCGCGCAGCATTTCGGAGTAATGAATAGTCACCGATTTTTGTTTGTTCTGACTCTTCTTGCAAAGCCGCAATTAAAGCTGCGATCGCAGCAGGTTCCTTGACTCGAAATCGCCCCACCCACCAAGCAGCGTAATAGCGGAGGCTGT
>JBOFTL010000007.1:0-1980 GCA_051652045.1 Microcoleus sp.
GGCTCGCCCGACATTGAGCCAGAGGTATCTAGTACGAGATAAACGGGTAAACGACGGGATGACATAGGTTTTTTCCTGAAAGAAATGGACAAGTTTATTGATGATTCCAAGGGTTTTAATTGTGGCTGGGAAGGCGACAAATTAACCCTACTCGTAATCGCGCGATCGACCAAATGCTTTTGGTTTCAACAGAAATTTTGAGTGACGTAAATTTCGTTTCGCTCCAAAGAAATTGCTACACCAATTCCCTCCTTGTTATAAGTTGCTGTGAGTATGTTCTTTCGGTGTCCGGGGCTGGACATCCACCCGCTAACTGTAGACTGAGCGATTTCACTTTGAATCATCCAGTCATAGGAAGGTACGCCGTTGTAGTAGACGATCGATTTGTAAAGATGACTTTTAAAGATGTTCTCAGCCAACCCTTCAGTGTAGTAATTGCCATAATTTTTACGGCACTTATAACCTGCGATCGCTCCTCTGTTTGTAGGAGTTTTACCTTCGGGACTTTCATGGCTGAAAAAATTTCTTTTGGCCATATCTTTGCTATGCTCCCTTGCTATTTCAGACAATTTTGCATCAAAGGATAATTTTGCTAATCCATACTTTTGCCTCTGTTGATTAATTACTTGATGAATTTCGTGTTCTGTACCCGATATAGATAGTATGACTCGATCGTCTTGTCTCACCTTATTACCTCGACAGCGTAAATATTTATGAGTTTTTAGATTATTTCTTTTTTAATTCAATAAAATATATACATGTGTTTTTACTTGCTAGATTTGATTTCAATTATCAAATTACCTATTTGCAACTTATTGCCATTTTTTAAAGTTTGTTGTTGCCCAGTCATTTTGTTTTCAAACTCTATCTTGCCCCGTTTCAAAGAGATTGTGGCATAGATCGATGGAAAGTTCTGCTCTTTGGGCAAGTAGATATCCGATCGGTCTGAACTGCCGAGTATAATAGGCTGCGCTCCCAATCCAATAATGCTTTTCTCTTTTGGCCCCCAATGGACAACCAGCGACGCTTCTTGGATTATTAATAACTCAAACAAAAAGAGCGCTAAACCGATAAAAAATCCTAAGAGAGCAGCACCAAGCAGTCGAGCAGCAAACGCGCCATATACTGCCACGGCAAACCAAAAACCAATGGCACCAAGAATACCGCCCAAACTACCGCCTAAGAGTGCTTTAGCTGGGTTTAAATTTGGTACGAAGAAAGCCAATCCTAAGCCTAGTAATGCACCTAAAATAGTCCAAGATATAATGATTCTGCTGGTTTCTTCAGCGCCGAAGATTAATAAATTCGGCACGACTGCATAAAGCAACTGACCGCCATAACCTGCTACAAAACCAACAGCCAAGCAGCCTACAAAGCCAATAGCTCCTTGTCGGATAAATTTCAAAAGGCGGCTTCGCAAGTAAAGATTTTGACTGATGATAAGAGCTAATCCAGTCCCCAAGGACAACATCGCTGTCCATACGCCGACACGCCGCAAGGAGTCTTCTTGAGAAGGCTTTTTGCTAGGATCGATAGGAGTAGCGTTGGGGTTGAGAACATCGCGGTAAATTACCGCTTCAGCTTTCTGAAAAGCTTGTTCAAAATTACCCACACTGGTTGAGAAAACTAAAGAGGAATTACCAACTATTTGAGAGAGCAAATTTATGTCGGCATCGCCAGTAGCTACGGCTACAATGCGCATACCTTGGCTTTTCGCTGATTGTCCGGCATCTAAAGTTAATTTGCGATCGTCAGGTTGACCGTCAGTAAATAAAAGAATAGTACGATCGCTCGCTGCAATACTAGAAGGTAGTTGTTGGGAAGCAACCTGCAACCCAAGATCCATCCTTGTCCCTCCATTAGTTGTCAACTGATTAATCGGTTGTTCGAGTTCTGTTAGATTGTTTGTTAGTGCTGCTGCTACATAAGCATTATCTCCAAAACCTACTACAGCAATGCTGTCTTGCGACAAATTAGACA
>JBOFTL010000008.1:0-4815 GCA_051652045.1 Microcoleus sp.
GGAGTCGAGTTGCGACTCGGCAGTCAAACTTGTCTGTAATGCGGCCGAGTTGATGCAGCAGGCGGCAGATGAGATGCAGGGAATGGCCGTGCAAGCGGGAATTACTTTATCCGTGACACCCGCAATCGCCCAACTGCGAGCTGCGCCCGATCGACTGATTCAAGCCTTGACAAATTTGCTCAGTAATGCTATAAAATTTTCTCCGCCTGGGGCTACGGTTTACTTGAGCGGAGAATTGGTGGCCAAACATGATGGCTGTGTGAATCCACTTTTGTCAGGGCCGCACTCGGAACTCCGGATTGCTGTGAAAGACCGAGGGCGGGGGATTCCGCCAGATAAACTGGAGATTGTTTTTGAGCGATTCCAACAGATTGATGCTTCTGATTGCCGCCATTCGGGAACTGGTTTGGGGCTGGCTATTTGTCGCGGTATCGTGCAGCAGCACGGGGGTCGGATCTGGGTGGAGAGTGTTTTGGGGGAAGGCAGTACGTTTTTCTTAACTCTGCCTGTGCTTGCAGAAGAAGAAAATTAAGCAGCGGGCAAGCTTTAAACTCTCGCATCATTAATCATTTAAAATCTTAAATCTCAAATCAAAAATGGTATAAAGTTCGATCGGGCAATTTAGTTTGCTTTACAAAACATTCACATTTGGGCTCTAGTCTGAGAATCAGTTCTCATTTCTAAAAAAGATGTTGATTTTGACTGCCAAGCGCATTTTGGTTATTGACGATGCGGAAGATATTCGAGAAGTAGCTCAAGTCAGTCTTGAGGTGGTGGGAGGCTGGGAAGTGCTGACAGCGAGTTCGGGTAGGGAAGGTGTAGCTAAGGCCCTGACCGAACAGCCAGATGCTATTCTCTTGGATGTCATGATGCCCGACCAAGACGGACCTACGACTTTTCAACAATTACAAGCTAATAGTGCTACGCAGCACATTCCAGTCATTTTGCTCACCGCTAAAGCTTTGGCTAGCGACAGGCGGATGTTCGCCGAGTTGGGGGTAGCTAGCGTGATTGCTAAACCTTTTGAACCCCTTTCTTTAGCCAGTCAGGTAGCTCAAGTTTTGGGCTGGGATCGAGAATAGCCCTTCGCCCTGAATTCTTTAGCTTCCACAACAAATGATTGCTGTGCCGCTGGTGGGGAAAATATAAGCTGGCGGTAGTATTTTACTTTTTGTGACAACTTGCAAGTCTTCATAAGTTCTTCAGGTTTTAGTTTTAATTTAAGCACATCGCCAGGGAGCTAAATTGCTCTGTGGCAGACACCTTGGGAGATGACCGTTATGCCCTCAGCTTATATTTTCTTACTGATAATTTCTCTAGCGGCAGTTTGGCTTTTTTGGCAAACCTCTCGGGATATTTTTGTGGTGTTTGTGTTTGGGGGACTCGGTTGCTTTATTTTAGGGTTCTCTTGGGCACCTTGGACTGTTCAGCTTTCCATCGTTTTGCTGCTGTTGGGCTTGCAAAAGTTCTACTTGCAGGGCTGTCGAAGCTGCGAGTGAAAAAAGGTTGTTGGCAATGGAAACTTGCATAAAAGTGCGATCGACAGCAATCAATTTTTCAGTAAATCGGCGATCGCTCCATAGTTTAACAAAGGTTTAAAATATCATGAATAGTTGCCCCTGTTGCTCTTCTCAATTGCTGCGCCACGCTCGCCACAATCGCATTTATTGGTTCTGCTCGCACTGCTGGCAAGAAATGCCCGACCTTGCGGAGATGGTATTAGGTGGCGGTCAGGGCAATCTCAGACGGGATAGTTTGGTGAAATTCCCTGCTTTGAAACCCAATTTGACTCCCGCTATGACTTCACAATTTAAGGTATTGAATCCGGTAGGAGTTGCTTGATTGTATGCTCGATCGTGAATGTTAAGACGAGAAGGATTGTTGTTTGTTCCGGTGGTTCAGTTTAAAAAATCAAAAATTGATAAGTCTCCTTCAGTTGGTAGTGCGGACTTCGTTGGGGCAAGATGTTGCGGACTCAAGTCCGCACTACAAACTTTTCTAAATTTTAAAATAGTTTAAAGCGGGCCGATCGCACTTCTTTTTCAGGAAGTCGATCGCCCGCTAATTTCAGCTTCGTGCAGTTATGCTGATTACATCAAACCGATTTGAGAAAGAATACCTTGACCGGTCAAAAATTCGGTAGCCAAGCCGATAACAAAGCCCAGCATTGCCAAACGACCATTCCAGGTTTCAGCGAACTCAGTGAAGCCTACTTTTGCGTCTTTGTTTTCCATGACCAGAAACCTCGTTTAATTTCAAGCTTATGTAACTAAACTTAACACACCAATAAAAACATTGCAACATTTTTTTACATTTTGTTTCCTGATGGCGGAGATTAGGGGATAGGGGAGTGGGGGAAAGGGAGAGTGGGTAGGGGCGGTGCCCCCGTGCCCGCCCACGAGGTGGAGAGTGGGAGAGGGAGGGAAAATTTCGATCGAACCCCCAGCCCCGCGATGCACGGCTAAGCTAGGATCGTAATCTGGCAAAGACCTCTTCCTTCAAGGCAACAGGCAACAGGCAACAGGCAACAGGCAACAGGCAACAGGCAACTCCTTCTTCCTTTAAGGCAACAGGCAACAGGTAACTCCTTCTTCCTTCTTCCCTCTTCCTTCTTCCCTCTTCCTTCTTCCTTCTTCCTTCTCCTATGAAACTGATTAAGCGGGCTGCTCTTTACTTTCAAGACGATCGATCGGATAAAGTATACGAAGTCGATTTGTGTCAGGTTGGCGAAAACCTGTACTCGGTCAACTTTCGCTACGGCCGTCGCAGCGCGAATCTCAAGGAAGGCACAAAAACCGATACAGCAGTTCCTTTAGCCCAAGCAGAAAAAGTTTTCGACAAGCTAGTCGCGGAAAAAGTTAAAAAAGGCTATCACGAAGCAGCCGCCGAGGCCGCCAGCATTTCCGGTACTTCAGCAGCAGCCGAACTTCCGCCCGCCCAGACGCGCGAGCAAGCTATTTTGAACTGTATCGCAGCCCGAGGCACTCCTAAATGGCCTTTGGAAAGGGCGATTTGGCGCGCTGGGGAACTGAAAATTGCTGAGGCGGGGCCGGGACTGATTAATTTAATTGGTACGGGAGAAGCAATGCGAGACTACTGTATTGCTTGGAGTTTGGGCAGATTTGGGGGCGAAGGTGCAAAGGAAGCGTTAACTCGACTTTATCGCAATCCTGCAACTGCGGATTTTGTCAGGAGAATTGCCTTTGAAGGATTGTTGAAGTTGGGGAATGAGGAAGAGCGATCGCGCTTGCAATCTGAAATAATAGAATTGCTGCCCGCACAGTTGCGCGAATTGCTGGCAAACGGTAATGCTGAAGCATTTTCTGCTGCATTGCAAACTTATTTAGACAGCAAAGATAGCAGCCGTTTTGCAATTCTAGACAGACTTTATCAGATTGACAGCGAATGCGCGCGATCGGGCTTATTAGATATCTTAAAAACCGCATCGTTTAAACCGAATTATTTCAAACCGATTCGCCACATCTTCAAAATGGCTGAATACCGTCGCGATGCCGAAGTATTTGCCATTATTGCCCGACGTTTTGAATGCGAAAAAGCCATGTACCGCAGCAACAGTTACGGTGTTTATATTCCTGGCGGCGGTTACTTGAAAAAGATTGAATGGAAACAGAACAAAAAAACCAAACAGTACGAATCAGTTAAAACCCGTGAATTCTCAAATGAAATGCAGAGTCCCAATGCGAGAATTGCTTACGGCACCAATACTCGGGAGTATTTTCTGCTGCGGGTGTGGCGCACTCTCAAACAATTAGGCGAAGAGGGAGATGCTGATTATATTAATATGGCTGTTAGCATCTTGCTGCAATATGTCGATCGCGATGCTGAAACAGTTTTGCATAGCACTTATTATAAGTGGGATCGTTCTAACTGGGCTCGTGCTGTCAGTCATTCCGTTGATTGGGATGCCTTTGCTGGTTATTTAACTTTTAATCATATTCTCTACGAAAACAGCCCGCGCTATATCTACTTGCAGAATACAGAAGCGTGGCGCTGCAAAGAAGGTTACAAACCCGGAGATCCGGAACCGGAAGTGCGAGAAGAAGCTTTCCCGGAACTTTGGGAGCAAAATCCCGATCGACTGTTGCAGTTATTGTTAGAAAGTAATTGCCGTCCGGTGCATAATTTTGCTGTTAAAGCACTGAAATCTTGCTCGCATTTTTTAGCGGAAATAGATGTCAGTACGATAGTGAGAATTATCGATCGCCCTTACGAATTTACGGCAGAATTTGGGTTTAATTTAGCCGTTCAAAATGGATATAACAGATATCCAGAACATCGCGAAGTTATTTTAGCTCTTGTTAATTGCGTATTTCCCAGCGGGCGGAGTTCGGCTTGCGGCTGGCTGGAAAAACAGCGCTATCGCATTTTAGAAGATAGCGAATTAATAGCTGTTTTAGCTACCAACTTGTACGAAGATGTGCGCCAGTTTGCTCGCAGATTTTTAAGTATTTCTGTAATGAGCGATCGCACGGCACAAGTGTTAATCGGTCGAATTATCGCTCATTTGCTGGCATTTGAAACAGCAGATATCGTTCCAAGTCAGACATCTATTTTAGCAGGAGAAATTGCCGAAACTTTATTGTTATGTTTTTCCGATCGACTGCGGAGTTTGGGATTGGGCGTAGTTTTGGATTTGTTAAAACATCCGATCGCACAAATTCAAGAATTTGGAGCGAGGATATTGCTAAATCATGAAATCGCAGCGATCTATTTGCCACCCGAATTAATCGAATCTTTAATTGCATCGCCCTACGAACAAATTCGGATAATTGGGATTAGATTGTTCGGGCAATT
>JBOFTL010000009.1:0-2819 GCA_051652045.1 Microcoleus sp.
AAGCTGTCAAAATGGCAGCTTGAGGTGACAAAACAATCCCAGATGAGGCAAGCTGTCATTTTGACAGCTCAAGGAGACAAAATGTTTACTTTGGCCCAAATTCTCACGGGTTTTCAACAAGTATCAAAGCCAGCAGAAATTGCTTCTCTCAAATTGCCACCTTCCCCAAATCCACCTCTGCTGAGCGAGACTGCGCGACAAGCGATTGATTCTCTACAGCGGGTAATTGCCGACGTGCAAATCGTTCAGAACAGTCTATCTTATTCTTCCCGTTCCCTTGCCCTCAACCGAGCGTTCGGTGAACTTGAAACTATACGACAACAAGCAGATATTCTACCAAAATCCGAACGAGATTCAATTATTGATATTTCCGAAAAATGGTTAGAAATATTACTTCCCGTCACAGTAAAAATCGGAAATATCTCGATCGATCGACCTGTCACTAACCCTTATGTAATCGGCGATCCAGTTAAAGGTAATCTGTTTGTCGGCCGTGAAGACATCATCAGACAGCTAGAGGAGTTGTGGGTGCGGGGAAATCACCTGCAATCTGTGGCTCTCTACGGTCACCGGCGCACGGGGAAAACTTCAATTTTGTTGAATGCTAGTAACTTCCTCGGAGCAAAGGTACAGGTGGCTTATGTCAATTTGCTGCGGGTGGGAGATTGCTCTCAGGGAGTCGGCGAACTGCTGATAGCCATCACCGATGCCATTGCCAAAACGGTCGAGATTGCACCTCCAGCAGATAAAGATTTACTCGATTTACCCTATCTCACTTTTGGACGCTACATCGAACAAGTAGCAGCCAATATCGAAGGTGGAGCGATCGTTGCTTTAGACGAATTTGAAAAAATTGGAGAATTGATTCGTGCTGGGAAAATCAATCCAGACTTTATCGGCTTTTTGCGAGGAATACTGCAAATGAGTCCTAAAGTTGCCTTTGCTTTTGCCGGCTCGCACGCCTTAGATGAAATGACTGGGGATTATTTCAATCCTCTTTTTGCTAGTATTATCCCCATCCGATTCGGTTTCCTGAATCTAGGTGCAACTCGCCAAGTTTTAGCAAATCCCGATCCTGATTTTATCCTAGACTACAAACCGGAAGCGCTCGATCGCATTTACGAACTAACTCGCGGCCAACCTTACCTCGCGCAATTGGTAGGATTCCACTTAGTCCGCCTCTACAACGATCGAGTATTTGAAATGGAACGCCCCCGCGAGCCAATCTTTACCGTAGAAGATGTGGAAACTGCCATCAATGACCCGGAATTCTTCAACAGAGGTCGCTACTATTTTACAGGAGTTTGGGGTCTAGCAGCCGAAGGCGCAGCGGGACAGCAGGAGATTTTAAGAGCGTTAGCACCTCATTTAGCAGGATTGAATCTTGACAGGTTGACTGAAGTAACAGGAATGGATGAAACAAGTTTGCAGTCAGCATTAAAAACTCTGGAACGTCACGATGTTGTTAAAAAAAGCGATGGTTGCTACTGTATTGCTGTCGAACTATTTCGCCGCTGGGCTGAGATGTCGTTGGGAGGGAATAGGTAGTTGTTTATCTACCAGCAGTTACAAGCATGAGGAATATAGCGGCGATCGCGCCTCATATCGCACCTCATGAGGTACGCCAAACTCTGTGAATTTTCAACTTGAAAAGCATTTGTTGTAACTCACCAGAAAGACTGTATTTTTCCGACCGGCATTTACCTCAATCTAAAAACCACGGTGGCGGCGTGGTTTTCTTGCAGTCAGCTATTCCCCCTCACAGAGGTTCGCAGCAATACGCGAAACTGCGAAAAACCTTATACTGCCGGCAACTAAAGTACCGGCAACAATTTCAAATCGATCGTCCGTCGCTCGAAGAACCTAAGTTTTGATATCCAATTCGATCGATTTCTGGCAAAATTTGCCAATAAATATCGTACTCTAGATATAGTTAACCGGACTGCAATGAGGATAAAGTAGGTGAATCCAAATCAATCCGGGCGATCGATTTCTAACTCGCGTTTTGTCTTTGCCTGTTAAATGTTTGTCGGATTTTATAGGGTCGATCGCGCCAAGTCTGTTAACTGTTCGCATAACTTCCCGAGTTCATCGCATCAAGCCTGTCGAATCTTCGCATAACTTCCCGAGCGAATCGCATAAAATCTCTCCAATATTCGTACAATTTCCCGATCGAATCGCATAAAGTCTCTCGGATATTCGTACAATTTCCAGAGCAAATCGCATAAAGTCTGTCGGATATTCGTAAGATCGTCTCAGCAAGCAGTGCTTAATTATACCGGATTATCGCTGCAAAAAATCGCTGTTTTTCACGGCAATAGTGGGACGAAGTGTGGAGCAAACATGGAGCGAGTGGGGACGGATCGCGTACTTGATGCGGGCGAAAAAATCAGTCTCGTTTCATCCAAACTTCGTCCAAACTTCGTCCGCACTTCGTCCGTACTTCGTCCAAACATTGCCCGCTTTAGGAGCGTTTCGGTTACATAAGTTAACAAATTCTAAAAGTCATACTAGATATGGAATGCAGCAGTTGTTTGTTACTTCATATTTGCCGGATGTAACGAGCTCGCCCGACCTTAAATAGGGATTCGGTTGAATACTCCTGGGGGTATGGAGTCGAAGATATCCGTCCCTACACACTCCGCTTGAAACTGTTATTTGCTGTTTCAATTACCAAATACTGGGGGCATCGAAATTCCCATTTTTTTTCCCCCATTGTAGCACCGAAAAATCGGTCTTTTTTGCCGAATTTTCAAGTGCGATCGAATTTGTCAAGTGCGACCGATCGAGCGCGAGTCAAAAACAAAATAGCAACCGAC
>JBOFTL010000010.1:0-10752 GCA_051652045.1 Microcoleus sp.
ACTATAAAATCAAAACTGAGATGCTCCCTTTCCTTCTTCCTTCTTCCTTCTTCCCTCTTCCTTCTTCCCTCTTCCTTCTTCCCTCTTCCTTCTTCCTTCTTCCTTCATTGATAAATAACTTCAAAAGTTTGGACAGCTTTCTTCTTGCCTTTAACAATTACAGAACCAATTTCCCTAAACTCAAAAATATCTTTAGTTGCGCTGTAAACGCTGTCGCTGACTAAAATTTGCCTGCCTTTAGCTAGAGATTGCAATCGAGAGGCAATATTCACTTCATCCCCGATCGCGGTATAATCCATGTGTCGCGGCGAACCGATATTCCCTACAACTACCTCACCGGAACTAATACCGATTCCCGTGAGAAAATTTTCCCTAATCCAAGGAACCGACATTCTCTCAATTCTACGCTGCATATCTATTGCTGTTTCGATCGCTCTTCTTTCTCGATCGGTCACTTCTGAAGGAGCACCAAACATAGCTACAATCATATCTCCTACAAACTTATTTACAGTACCTTGCTGGCTGAAAATCACATCTACCATCTGCGTAAAATATTCATTTAAGTACATTACTATTTTTTCCGCTGGCAGTTCTTCACACTTGGTAGTAAAATCTCTAATATCCGAAAAAAGTAAGGTGATATTTCGCTTGGTAGGATTTAAAGAAATGTCTCCTTTAGTTTCGATCGCGGCTTGGACTACTTGAGGAGAAAGATATCTTTCCAGATTGTTTTTAATCCGTTCTTCTTTCAATTTATTTTCATGTAACAGCGCATTCTCGATCGCGGCGGCTGCTTGGGATGCCAAAGCCGTAAACAATTTTAAATCCTGGGCCGTATAGTTAACAAGTTCGTTATTGCTAATATTAATCACTCCGATCGTGCCGTTTTGTGTTGTTAAAGGAGCGCAAATCATCGATCGGATCTCATTTTCTCCCATAACGTATCTGGAATCTGAAAGCACATCATTGACTATTTCTGCTTTTCCCGAAACTAAAATATGACCTGCTATCCCTATATTTGGACCGATTTCTGTTTTGCGGTTGTACTCTTTGCCCCGTGCTGAAATTATCTCCAACTTGCCAGTTTTTTTATTTAACAGCATTACCGAGACATTAGTGCCATCAATCAGTTTTTTAGCTTCTGTTACTACCAATTGACTGACTTCAGAAACTCCCAAAGCAGCAGCTAGTTTTCCTGAGAAATCGTACAAAAAATTGACTTCTTCGTACTTATCTAAAGTGTCTACAGCCAAAATTCTTTTATCCAGATCGGCACTGGCTGCATAACTGAGTATATCGGCAATAAATGCTGCTCGTTTATTTCCTGTTACATAACCGATCTCCTCACCACTTAGATAGATAGGATATTTATTCAAACAAATATTAGGAACTGTACCAAATACGATCGCTCCCTCAACATTGCAAATCGATATTGGAGAATCCAAAGCAGCGATTGCACCCTCTACAACTGCTCGCAAATCTTTCTTAGAAATTAGTTTTTTGAGATTGATGCGAACCATTTACTTTTAAATGAAGGAAGAAGGAAGAAGGAAGAAGGAAGAAGGAAGAAGGAAGAACACGGATTCGGACACGGATACAAGGAAGAGTGATTTAGTGTGTATCACAACTAAGAAGTAATTAGGAATAGGGAAGAAGGAAAAGGGAAGAGGGACTACAGGGTAAGAATTACCAATTACCAATTACCCATTACCAACTGTCAACTGTCAACTATCAACTGTCAACAGTTTTTGTTCACAACTCCAAAACTTCTCTAGCCTTAGCCAGCACCTCTTTTGGGCGAAAAGGCTTAGTCATATAAAGATTTGCCCCCACGGCCATACCGCTTTGCTTATCATACTCTTGACCTTTAGCCGTCAGCATAATAATGTAAACATTCTCCATGCCCAGTTCATTTTTAACAGTGTTACACACCTCCAACCCGCTCATTTTTGGCATCATCACGTCGAGAAAAACTAAATCCGGTTTTTCTTCCTTAATTATATCTAAGGCTTCCAAACCATTTTTCGCTGTCAGCAATTCTACATCATCTTCATCTTCTAGTTTTTCCAAGGCTTGTTCCATCAAAATCAGAATGTTCGGTTCGTCATCGACAATTAAAACTTTTTTCATAGACATTCCTTTATACGATTAATTGAACGTGCTATCGTTAGCCAGATGTCCCAAAAAAATTAAAGAGACATTTTCCAAGCCATCAGCCAACCGCAAACTTTTTACCAGTTCCCGATTTTCAGACAGCATCTCATCCAGAACAATCAAATCCGGCACGATCGATCGAGCTAGATCGAGACATTCTCTAACATCTGATGCCTGAGTAACATTATATCCCTGAAACAGCAAAGCATCTGATAAATTTTTGAGAGTCAAAGGATCTCGGGCGACGACTAAAACCGTTTTATTTGAACTTTCTTGCTGTAGCAGCAAGCTGATTTCCTGCAACAGTCCAGCTACATTAATTGGCTTGGTAAAATAGCTGTCAATTCCCAAGCGTCCTCCCCGATCGCGATCTTGAATCAAAGAGACTACAATAATCGGAATACCAACTGTCTGAGGGTCGTGTTTGAGTACGGCGGCCACATCATAGCCGTCGATATGCGGCATCAGCACATCTAAAATAATTAGATCTGGTTTCACTGCTTTAGCTTTAGAAATAGCTTCCACCCCATTCAATGCTTCTGTCACTTCATAGCCTTCTTCTTCGAGGGACTGTCTGAGCATTTCGCGAATATTTTGGTCGTCATCAACTACTAAAATTTGCTTGCGTTCCTTAAGATTTGTCGGAGTTTTGCCGACGACTTGCTGTTTTAATTGTGCGATGAGTTCTTTAATATTTCTTCCTTCGGGAATCTGCTTAATATTGCGATCGAGCGGAATCGAAAAAGAAAAAGTGCTGCCTTTACCCAATTCACTTTCTACCCAAATTCTACCATCGTGATGTTCGACAATTTGCTTGCAAATTGGCAGCCCCAATCCCGTACCCTGCGGTTTTTCGGTGAGGATATCTCCCACTTGTTTAAATCTCTCAAACACTTTGTTTCTGTCTTCTGTGGCAATACCGATACCCGTATCGATTACACTAATAACTATTTCATCACTCATCAGTCTTGCCCTACAGGTGACAGAGCCCGATCGCGTAAATTTAACTGCATTTGAGAGCAGATTTATAACAACTTGAATCATGCGATCGCTATCCACCGACACTTGAGGCAATAAAGGTGAAAAATCTTTAATCAGCTTCAGATTATTTTTTTCAAACAAAGCTGAAGTAGCAGCGATCGCCCGTTTTAAAATTTGTACGGGATCTGTCTGTTGTACCTGCCATTCTACCCTGCCTGCTTCCATCTTAGCAATATCTAACACATCATTAATCAATGATGTCAAACGCTCTGCTTCGGAAACAATAATATTAATATTGTCTCCCACTCTCTTGAGGGCTTTTTTAGTTTTTTTGTCTTCTGCAGGCACGGCCGGAACGATTACCTCTTCGAGCTTTTCTTTAATAATTGAAGCAAAACCCAATACCGAAGTCAAAGGCGTCCGCAATTCGTGAGAAACTGTAGCCAAAAAATCTGTTTTCATGCGATCGACTTCGCGTTCAACTGTCACATCTCTAATCAAAATTACCGATCCGAGAGAGCTATCTGCTTCATCTTTTACTGCTTCTTTCAGAATAGTTGTTCCCAAAGCTTGACCGATTCTGTGGTTTTCCAGTTCTACCTCCAGCGTCATAATTTCTCCCTTGCGACGCTCAGTTGCCACAACTAAATCTGCCAGTTTTTTTGGGAAAAACTCTGAAACTTTTTTCCCTTTCAAATCTACTTCTTTCAATTCAAACATATTCCGCAGTGCTGGATTAAATCGGGTAATTTTCCCCTGAATATCCGTCACTAACAAACCGTCAGCTAAATTGTCAACAATCGTATTCAAATCGGCTAGCGTCGTGCGCAATTCCCACGACTGTTTTTTCGTGCGATCGAGCAATTCTGCTTGGTGCATCGCCACTCCCAACTGACTGCCAATTTGAGCTAGCAAACTAACTTCTCCCCCGGCCCAATGACGGGGCCCGGAGTTTTGGTAAGCAGCGAGCAATCCCCACAAATTTTCCCCTACTAACACGGGTGCGATACAATATGCTTTGGCTTGAATTTGCTCTAAAATCTCAACGTGACACTGACTGTGACCGATTTTATAAATATCGTTAACTGCAAAAACTTCGCGATCGCGATACCTGCCGCCCTCAGTTTTTTGCAAATAATCATCTTGCCAAACTGTTTTAATTTTATCGGTTACTAAAGGTATCCAGCCTTCTGCTACCGACTCCGATACAAATTCCCCACTCCAGTCAGGAAGAAAACGATAAACTGCTACGCGATCGCAGTTGAGAATTTGCCGCACTTCTTGAGTAGTAGCACTGAATATTTTATCAATGTTTAGAGTCTGGCGAATTCTTTCAATTACTCCCGCCAAGGTTCGCTCTTGTTCGGCTGCTTTTTCCTGCTGTTTGGCTTGAGCTTGAATTTGTTCTAGGTAGTCAGACTGCTGCAAAGCTACTCCTAAATGAGTGGCTATTTGAGTCAACAACTTAACTTCTTTTTCCTCCCAGTGTCGCGGCTCGCAGTGTTGAAATGCACTCATCAAACCCCAAAGTTTCTCACGTTTAAAAATCGCCACTACCGCACAAGATTTTACCCCAAAATATTCTAAAGCTTCTACGTGGCAGTCGGTAAGATTTGCATCATAAATATCATCAACAATAAAAACTTCATTGTTTTTAAAATTGCCACCTTGGTGTTCGTTTAAGTAAGGATCTTCCCAACCGCTGCCCACTAACTTCGGCCATTCTTCAGATTCCGATTCAAAGATAAAGTCTCCGAAATAGTCGTCTCTAAATTGATAAATAGTAATGCGATCGATATCTAAAAGTTTGCGGACTTCTGTGGCTGCTGTCTGGAAAATTATATTAATATCTAAGGTTTGGCGAATCTTGTCGATCGTGCGAGTTATGGCTCGTTCTCGCTCTGCTTCCCGCACGAGTTCTTCCGTCCGTTTTCGCAATTGATCCTCCAAAGTAGTTTGGAGTGCTGTTGATTTTTTTTGGGCTTTTTCTAACAATTCTGCTTGCTGTAGTGCCACTCCCAAATGCACGGCAATTTGACCGACAAACTCAATCTCATCTTCCTGCCATTGCCGCGGCCCGCTGCATTGGTGAATGCACAACAGTCCCCAAAGTTCGTTACTTCTAATTAAAGGTACGATTAAATTTGCCCTTACCTGAAATTGAGCGAGAACGGCAATGTGACACTCGCTCAATCCAGCATTGTAAATATCAGCAACTACCTGTATTCTACCAGCTTGATAGCCCCGCGCGTATTGTTCTCCAAAGCAGCGATCGTGCACTGTTATAGCCTTGGCAGAAGCAAATTCTGGCAACACATCTTCCGAAACAAATTCCCCGTCATCACATCCTGAATTCGGGTAAAATCTAAACATTCCCACTCGATCGGCATTCAGTAGTTGGCGGACTTCTGTCGCTGTGGATTTAAAAATCAGATCTAAATCTAACGATTCGCGAATTTTTGTCACTACAGCAAATAATGCCTTTTGTTTGGCAACTCTACCGGGTTCTAGTTTGGCTGCTAATTCTAGTTCAGCAACGCGCCCTTTAAGAGTTTCTAGCTCGCTAATTAGGGAATGATAAGTTTCGGGTTCTAAGATTACGGGATTTTCTGACATATATCGCACTCCATTTAAATAGTTTTAGTCCCAGACGCAAAAAGTAATTTGGCATTTTATCTATAGCGATCGGGTACACAGCCAGCAGCCTACAGATAGAATTGATGCATTAGGCCTAGGTTTAGGCAAGTTTTATAGCTTTTTAGAATTAAGATTATAAACCTAAATTTGATAATTTCATCAAAAAAGTTTTGTCCCAGTGGGTGCGATCGCAGTTCGCAGGCTTCTTTTGTCAACCACCGCAAGTCCGATCGGGGTAAATATTATAACGTAACATATAATACAAAGAGTCACCGATTATCACTGGTTATCGACTAATATTAGCCCCAACCAAACTGACCATACTGCGCTCAGAAATAGCACAATTATGCCTAAAGGTGGTACCAGGCTGAAAACTCCAATTACCAATCCCAGATAACTTAACGATTTCGGCATTCGATCGCTCTTAAGTCCCGATCGACTTACTAACAAATACCAGCAACCATTCAACACAATTGTCGCGATCGCCAATAAGCCAATTATGTTATTGATTCGATCGCCCGCGATCGATATCTGCCCGGTATCGGAAGCAGCCTGAAAAATTGCATAAATACTGAATGCGGCATTACCAAGCAAACACGCAATCGAGCAGAAACCACACACGGTTGCAGCTAAGATTAATTTGGGAGTGCGATCGTGCAAACGGTTAAAAAGAGCTAAAATTAGCAAGCAGGAAATAACCGCAGCAACCAACTTCAAGAAGTCTTGAACCAGCAGCGGTGTCGGATTGTGGATTGCCATATCTATCAATTTGCTGGAATCTGCAAGTGCAGCAAGTCCGATCGCAAAAACCGCCACCATTAGAGTTGTTACCGCTACAGCGGCATTAATAAATGCAGCGATACCACCGAGTTTTTGAATGTCGGGCACATCTTTAAATTTGTTGAATTCCACTGGAAGTTAATATATAAATAGCCATGTGCTAATTTTGTGTGACAGTTTAACTGTTCGCAGTTCCTAAATATCATCGAACACCAGTTTAGCCGATCGGTAGTAGCTCAACGTCCCCAATATTGTATATTTAAGGAGAATTAACCCATGAAAGACGGACAAGAAGAAGTACGCCGCATTCCCACAGCCCTGATAGCCGGTGTTTGCGGGTTAGCTGTAGCAACGGGAGGGGGCGTCGCTTGGTGGGCGGCAAACCGCTCGCCAATCCCGACAACCCAGTCTGCTGCACCTCCCACCGCCCCCACACTATCCCCAAATCCTGCAGATTCCCCAGCAGTAATCATCCCCGTACCCACTCCAACTCCTTTCCCGACACCCCAGACTCAGGTACCGCAGGCTCAAGTACCGCAGGCTCAAGTACCGCAGGCTCAGGTTTCGCCAGATCCCGAGCCACAGCCTCAGACGCCAGAAAATCTCGCACGGCAAGCTTTGAAGCCGCAATCCCCGCAATCGAAGTCCGTACAGCCGACAGCGGGAAACACAGTACAAGTTTATTGGGTTAAAGATGCGGGTGACAAATTGCAGGTAGTGGGCAGCAATATAGCGCTCCAAGCAGGCGAAGAGTCCGATGCAGCTCTCAAAACTGCTTTTAACAATTTGTTGGCAGGACCCAAAAATGCAAATGTTGCCAGCGAAATTCCTCAAGGGACAAAACTCCGGAGTTTGAGCGTCAAGAATGATAGCGTTTACGTCGATTTATCCGCCGAGTTTACTTCGGGAGGAGGTAGCAATTCGATGACGGGTAGATTGGGGCAAGTTGTGTACACGGCTACGAGTTTAAAACCCGATGCTAAGGTTTGGATTTCGGTGGAAGGAAAGCCTTTAGAACTTTTGGGCGGCGAAGGATTGGAGGTGGCTCAGCCGACTACCCGCCAAACTTTTGACAAAAATTTTTAGCAGTCGGCAAAATGACACATCAAGCAGGTAGCAAACTGTTCTTAGTGAAGGCTTCAGCCAGCAAAATAGAGAGGACTGAAGTCCTCACTACGAACTATTTTTGTGATTCCAATCGATCGAACTCGATCTCAAATTCCGTCCTGACGCACCTAACAATTCTCAGATTATTCTGATGCTGGCAGGGGAAATCTTTCCCCAGCTAAGTAAGCATCAAAGTGCTGTTTGAAATAAATCCAAGAAGTCATATCTTCCACGTCTAATTGAGATTTCGGAGCATCTTTATATAAAGGAATGCGAGTGCTAATTTCATCTTTGAGGATATCGGGTAATTCCGTCCAACTCTTGACTTTAGAACCTGTAGCACTGTAAATTGCGTGACCCGGACGATCGCCCATTTTCATCCAAGGCAGCCACGGTCCGATTCTATCCCAACTCAATATTAGTTGAGAAACAGATAAAATTTCTGGGTTTAATAATTCCGCCGTTGGTACAGTCAACTTAAATAATTCAGCAGCTTGGTAGGTGGGATGGGGACTGTAATCAATAAATTTGGGATCTTCAGCTAAAGGATTGGGATAGTTGGGAAATAGATCGAACACAAAAGTTGAGATATCTCCTGCTACTTTAGCGGGAAAAACTCCTTTAAAATTACCTTGAACCGGGTTATTGGCAACGTGAGCGACATTCATTACTTCTCCCGTCCAAGGATTCTCCCATTTGTGCAGAATTTCTCCACTGTTGGGGTCAAGATAGTAAGTTAGTTCTCGAGAAGTAAATTTCCAGCTACCCTCCCCATCAGCAATGCACCTGCTGGCACTCATGCCGACTATTTTGAACAAGCGTTTTTTAGGTTCGCCCGGTACAAAAGAGTAGATGGAACCGTTCCAAGTGAGGAAAGTTGCTTCGCCGTCTAGGGAACTGCGCGTCTTCACCCATTCCTTGGCGTCGAATTCTTGTATTGCAACCATACCGCAAGCTCCTGTAAATAGTTAACTGTTTGCAACCGCAGATTGATGCAGATTAACGCAGATAAACGCAGATAGATTCGATCGACTATCAACTATCAACGATCGACTATCAATCGATCGCGAGCGGGGACGCTCGCACTACAACTATCAACTCTCTAACCATTTCTGTTTGGTTTGTAATTATTTTTAATAATTATTATTGTATCTCGGCAAAAAGCGTACACAAAAGTTAGCATTAATTTAAAAATACTTCACACGATCGCCCCAAAAAATTCGTTAAGCTCTAGAAGAGGCAGCAATTAGGTTTGGAGGCGCTAAATTTTATGACAGCTATTACTACATCAAAAGTTGCATCCACCGAACACCGCTGGCAAGCAATTGTCATGGTGGCATTAATTTTCTGGCTCAGCGGCAGTCTAATTTTGGACTTCGTAATCATGCCCAGCCTGTACGTTTCGGGAATGATAAATTCTTCCGGATTTGCAGCGGCAGGAAACTTAATGTTCTGGGGATTCAACCGCATTGAATTAATTTGCGCGGCTTCGGCTGCGACGGGCGTGATGGTTTTGCACAATTTGACTGTTGGGTCGAGCAAGCGCAGCCGCACAGCAATTTTACTATCATTAATTCTTCTGGCGATCGCTCTGATTGACACCTACGCCCTGACACCGCAAATGAGCGCTTTGGGAATTCAGCTCAATTTGTTCGAGCCTGCTACCGAAGTTCCAGGCGGGATGAATCTCCTGCACCAAAGCTATTTTGGTTTGGAATTGGTGAAACTGGCTATCTGTGGTACTCTGCTTAGCTGGCGCTATCGCGATCGAAATTAACGTTCGTAATGCGGACTTCAGTCCGCAACTGGTGAAAGAACTGAAGTCCTGACTGCGAACCTTACTACGAACTAATCTTACAAAGCAGCAGCAGGCAATCGCCTGCTGCTGTTAAATTTTTAAGGCTTGAATTCCACTGAAAAATACAGCCCGCGCTCTTGCCAACTGCGATCGCTCGACTTAACATCAATTAACGGAATTCCCCAACCCAAACGAGCGCTCCAACTTTCACCGTACTGCCATCGCAAACCCAATCCCGCCGACAGCAAAGTATTTGTTTCCAAAGTCTCGCTGTTGCCGCGATTCCAAACAGTGCCAGCATCCACAAACGGCGTCACCTGCAACAGGCCTTGCTTGTCACCGGTACGCCAAATCGGGTAACGCAATTCGGCTGAAGCAAAAATTCCGCTATCAGCAAGCAAAACATCCTGACGGTATCCCCGCACCGTATCCGTGCCGCCCAAACCAAATTGTTCGATAGGCACAAGTGCTTCCCCAGCAAACTGCAAGTCCGATCGAACTACCAGCAGCGTTTCTTTTGCCAACAACCGCACGTACTGCAATTGACCCCGCCACGCCAAAAATTGGCTGTCAGGCCCGCTGTTGCTCTCGGTAGCGCCCAATGCTCCCACTCCCAGACTGAACTGCGATCGAGCTGCAAATACCTGTCTCTCTCCCCTCTGAGTAAAATCCTGAGACAACCTCAGCACCGATAGCCGAGTCCTCCCGCGACTGTCAGCCCCCGGCGACAGCGGAAAATCTTCTCCCAACAAAGACGTATCGCTTTCTCGCCTTGCCCCACTGATGCCGATCGCAATTTCTCTCCTCGGAGTTTGAATTACAGGCTGGCGGTAAGTCAACTCGTAGTTTCGACCCGCCGCCTCAATATCCAGACCCTCAAACGGAGACTCAATAATATTGCTTCTAGTTCTGTTGAGCTGCAAACTTACCGTACCGTTGCGCGCATTTACGGGCAGCATATAACTAAAATCCACAGCATTGCTACCTTCAGTATTCGTATAAATTAAACTCGCGCGATCGCCCGAACCCGACAAATTAGCTTCGCTGACTTCAACTCCCCGCCGCCAACTTCCCACACTGGGAGAGCGAGAATTGTCAGTAAAAATTGTCGCTTGGAAAGTTTTTGCTTCTCTAACTCTGACTGACAGCACATTAAAACCCGGACGGGAACCTGCCTGCAGTTCTGCTGTAATATTTTGCAGTTGCCCGCTAAGTTGCAGCAGTTGCAATGCTTCCAGCAAGCGTTGTTCGTTCAGCGGACCTGTTGTTGCTAAGGCCAAGCGGCTTTTCACGTA
>JBOFTL010000011.1:0-11078 GCA_051652045.1 Microcoleus sp.
GGTTCATTCAGCGGCACTCCAGCAATCAGCAGTAGATCGAGGGATTGGGTGGCATCCGCAGGATTGGTCATGGTCACTTCCTCACCATCGGTTGCGAAGATTACCATCTGCCCATCCTCACCTCGTTCCTGTTCTGCACCAAACCAGCCAGAACCATCGAGCACATAGGCAAAAGCGTTGTACTCTTTGGGGACAGGCTGAACGATCGTGGCTCCAGGTTGGAGCGTGAAGTGCAGGTAGATAATCGGAGTGCGGGTTTCAATTGCGGCTTTCGCCGCACCACGAAGCCTTCTCCTTCAAGCGTTTCTACACTATTAATGATTCCAGCAACGGTTCGGAGTGTTTGAGTTTGAGTTGTCATACAGTTGCCTCCAAGCAGAAAGTTTATAAAACTTGTTCGACAACGCGGGGCGAGGAACTGATAACCAACTCCTCGCCTTCACTTTTTATTTTGCGCGTGCGCGTTGTAATTAGGTGCTTTTACACGTGTGCAAGTTGCCGATCGAGCTTGGTTTCCCGTCCATCTCGTTGCACGGATTGAGCTTTGTCATAGCTCTCCATCAGGACGCGGTAAATCGGCATGAGGTCAGTCATGACAGAGGCAAACTCCATTGCGTCCGGACGGTTCCACGTGTTCATGAGTTCGCCGATGACTGCGTAAGTGTCGATGGGCATGGCTCCCGCCTGGACGACGCGGGCCAGAGTCAGGTCGGTCGCCATCTGGCTCCAGTTGCCGGAAGCGTCAACGATCGTGAAGACCTTGTAACCAGCGGCCAGTGCGCTCAACGTTGGAAATGCCATGCAGACGCTGGTGAGAGTTCCGGCGATGAGGAGAGTCTTTCGCCCGGTCTTCTCGATCGCGTCTACCCAAGGCGGGTTATCCCAGGCGTTAATCTGACCTGTGCGCGGAATGTAAACCGCGTCAGGATTGTGCTGGTGGATTTCGGGAATCAGGGGGCCATTAGGACCATCGGGCACCGAAGCAGTCGTGAAGGTCGGAATCTTGGCGAGTCGGGAAACCTTGGCGAGCGCCGTGACATTGGAGCGGAGGACTGGGAGTTCGATGTCACGCACAAGTTGGAAGAGTCCGCTCTGATGATCGATCAGCAGCATCACGGCGTCGTTGGGATCGATCATTGTGTCGATGGTGTTGCTCATGGGTTTGTCTCCTTTTTGATTTAAATTCAGTCAACGTCATCTTTTCCGAGCTATCTGAAGTGCAGCCAGTTTTAGGACTCAGCTTGTTTCTGAATAAGTTCAATATAGGAGATTGCCTTCAAGCCGTCGTCTATAGCAAGTTAAAACTTTTACAGTACAAATTGATAGAGTAATCATGCGATCGCAAAGTAGAAGGCTGGTTATAACTCAAGTTAGAATCTCAGTTCAATCAAAAGTACACCCTACAAACTGACAATGCCGCGTTTAACCGCAACAATCACCGCTTGGGTACGATCGCTCACATCTAACTTATTCAAAATTCGATTGACATGGGATTTAACCGTGCCTTCACCAATACTCAAAGCATCAGCAATCTCGGCATTGCTCATCCCCTTCGCCAGTGAGCGGAGTACCTCTAGTTCTCTTTCACTCAGTTCTGGATTGCTGAGACGCTGAACCAATTTGGCTCCCACATCGGGCGGAATATACTTCTGACCTCGGTGAACGGTACGAATAGCATTCAGAAGCTCGTCAGGTTCAGTGTCTTTCAACAGGTATCCTTTTGCGCCTGCCTGCAATCCCCGATAAATATCTTCATCACTATCATAGGTAGTCAGGACAATAATCCGAGCAGATTTAGTAGCAGCACAAATTGCACCGATCGCAGCAACGCCTTCCACTTCAGGCATTCGGAGATCCATTAAAGTTACGTCCGGTTGGTGTTTCTTAAATAGCGCGATCGCCTGCTCCCCATTTTCAGCTTGGGCAATTACATTCATATCCGGATCGCGGTTAATAATCGTGGCTAATCCTTGCCGAAAAATGGCATGATCGTCCGCAATCAGAATCCGAATTGTGGTGGCTTGGCTCATCGTAATGCTACTCCCGATCGACGGTGACAATAATTTCTGTTCCCTGCCCAGGTTGACTCCTAATTGTGAGTTGTGCGCCGATGCGCTCTGCCCGTTCGCTCATGCCGAGTAAGCCAAACCCCTCAGAAGATGGAATACTCCCAACTCCAAAGCCCTGCCCGTTGTCTTTTACGCGCAAACAAACCCGATCGCGATCGTAAACTAGCTTCACTCGAATTTCATCAGCATTGGCGTGTTTAATCGCATTCGTTAATGCTTCCTGCCCCATTCGCAGTAGGTTACTCTCGACTTCAATCGGTAGAGAATACACTGCACCCTCGATCTCATAATATAAAGTGGTATCCATTGCGGCAGTTCTGATTTGAGCGACGAGACGATGGAGAGCGCTCTGCAAGCTGCCTTCCTCCAAAAGCTGAGGACGAAGCGCGACGACCGATCGCCGCGCTTCAATTAGTCCAGTTCGTGCCAATTCTTTAATCAGGTCTAGGTGTGCCCCAGTTGCTTCTAAATCATCCGTTAGCACCTGTTTTGCCGCTCCCACCTGAGCCAAAATGCCTGTAAACGCCTGAGCGAGGGTGTCGTGAATTTCGCGTGCCATGCGGTTGCGTTCTTCTAAAATTGAAGCTACTTCTGCTTGCTTTTGCGGTGTAATATCTCGCGCCAGCCAAATCACCTGCTCGTGCCGAATCGGTGCAATGCGAGCCGAAAACCAGATTTCTCGTCCAGATAGCCACTGGCTGTATTCAACGGTGAGGACTTGTTGGGTTCTCAGCACCTGGTGAATGTAACCCAGTAATTCATCAGCTTGTTCTTTCGCAAAGAGTTGATGCAGTGTTTTGCCAACAAGTTCCTCTTGATACAACTCTCTGTATAATGGATTCCCTTCGGTTACGCAGATCGCTTGCCCTTCAGCATTGAAGATACACATTGGATCGGGAATGGCCCAAAAGAGCGCCCGTAACTCCGTCTCTGAAGCTTGTAGTTCCGTCGTTCGTTCCGCTACCTGTCGTTCTAAGGTACGGTTGTAATCAGCTAAGAGGTGTTCTGCTTGTTTGCGTTCGGTAATGTCTTGAAAGGTGGCGATTGCATAAACCACCTTGCCCTGTTCGTCATAGACCGGAGTTCCCCACACCTCAAGTGGGATAGTTGCATCGTTCTGATGAATTTCTATATCGTAAATTCTAGTACATTCGCCGCTCAGCGCCCGCACGATCGGCAGGTTCTCAGTTGGATAGTTTCGATCGGTTCCTGCCAGATAAAGTTGATAAACCTCAGCGATTCGATCTGGAGACACGGCAGGATCGATCCCTTTGCCGATTAGCTGAATTCCCCGTTGATTGGCGTAATACGGGCGACCCGCCGCATCCACTATGCCAATCCCCACCGGAACTGCTTCTAGAAACTGAGCCATCCGGCTTTCACTGGTGCGTAGCTTTGAGTAGAGTTTGGCATTTTCAATTGAGATTGCTGCCTGGGTTGATAGTAGCTGTAAGATTTGCGATCGCTCTGGTGTAAAAGCCCCAGTTGCTAATTGATTTTCCAGATACAACACACCAACAAGCTTACTTTGATTCAGCAACGGTAAACAGAGTAGCGACTGAGTTTGGTTCTGTTGAATATAAGGATCGTTGATAAAATTACCTTCACCAGTTGCATCATTTAAGATGACCGATTCATGAGTCCGGATTACATATTGAATAATTGATTCAGGCAAGCGATTTGCCATTGGAATCGATCGCAGTATTTGCGTCCAGCCTTTCTCGTCTTCATTGAGTTGACAAGCAGCCTCAATTGCCCATTCTCCTGAGTTTTCCAAAAGCAAACATCCAGTTTGTGCGCCAGCATTCTCGATTAAGATCTGCATCAAGGAACGAAGCAACCGATCTAGTTCAATTTCACTCGAAATTGCCTGGGATGCTTTCATCACCGCTGCTAGATCGAACGCGCTGTCTAAGCGAGTAGAAGGAGTTCCAGAAGTGGTATGGATTGGCGTGTAAGTCACATCCGATGATTGAGGAAAGAACTGCGGGTAGCGAGTTTCTAAGTCTTTCACTTTAGCGATCGCGCCCCATCGCTCGTAGCAATAGTGCGCCTCTTTTATGTAGGTCTGAGCAATCTTTTCTCGACCTCGCGCCAGATAATGTTTAGCCGCTAATTCATAAGCGAGTGCTTCTTCCTGGATAAACTCATTCTCGGCAGCACCTGCGATCGATCGTTCATACATCTCTTCAGCCTCAAGAAATTGCCCTAAGACTCGCGCTTTCTCTGCCTCAACTAGATGAAATTTATGAAGGTAATTCATGGGAGCGTGTTCTGCCCATTTTTTCATCTTTTCTTGGTTGGTGTTAACAGAGTTTAGCCAAGCTGATTTTTCAGAGTTTGAAGCATCGAGCGATAGGCTCAAAAGCGCCAGAGAATGATAGAAACAGAATATAGGTAAAACCTTTATTGCTGTCACCTCTTCAAAATGTTTCATTGCCACAATAGCAGTCTGTACAGCTTGATGATATTCTTGAAATAGATAACACAGTATAACTTTGTGCAAGTACAGCATTTGAATTGCAGTTCCATCTTTAACTGCAAGGGCGTGTGGTAATGCCTGCTCTTCATTACATACCCGACCAACTAAGCGACTGGGATTCTCAGACCTATCTAACAAATTAAGAATGGTCTGCCACACTATTGCAATCCAAGTCGAGGGGCTTTCCCGTCTGATTCGATCGACCGCTTTGCTGTATGTTGCCATTTTCTGTTCCAGTTGGGTGAGTTCCTCACCAACGAAAAACGAGTTGTAGCACACGTCATATGCAGCATAACCAGCAGTTTCAAAGTCTCCGGTTTCCACTCCTTCCTGATAAACCTCAACCAACAGTGGTATCGTCTCCTTAAGATGTACTTTCCATTGCATAACATGGTCACTAAATAACTGTAATGCTTTAGCCTTACCTTTTTTGGTATTCAATCGTTCTGCCAAGCTAAGAGCCAATTGACCAAATTTATAGCCGAGTTCAATGTCTTGAACAACTCCACATAGAACAAATCCGTAGGCAGCATAATACAGTGGTGACCAGATAGCATTACCGTAGTTGATTGATAAATTTACCGTTTTGCAAGTAATCAGTATCACCAGTGCTGGTGATACTATAAACGCAGCAGCCCCTATACTCGCTAGGATTGACATTGCTGCTAGCGGTTCTGGTGCAGTCATCTCTAGTAAATTAATCAAGTCTTCAATTTCTCGTTCAGCTAATCGTGCAGCCGTTTCCTCCAATCCGCCTTGAACATCTAACTCACTTGGATTTTCTGGTAAGATTACTCCCAGGAGCTTCAACACTTCCAAGCCAATTTTGAGTGCTTCTTTCAGGTTGCCCTGTGACAAATGTCTTTGAATTCTGCTATCGTAAACCTGCACTTTGTCAACCGCTGTCTTAGCGCGATCGAGTACCACTTCTACGAATTCTTCCATCTCATCAAAGCAACCATGAAGATATGCTGCTTCTGCTGCTTCTGAGTACAGCGCTAAGGAAAGGTCATACTCACTCTGCCAACTCTCTGGATTGAGGAGTTGAATCCCTGTAGTGAAATACTTAAAAGCTGCTTCATAAGCCGTTGCTGCCTTCGCTTTCTGAGCTGCTATTAAATTCAATCGAGCAATCTCATTACGTTCGGCTCGATCGGAGACAAGCTCAATTCCACGATCGAGATGATCGACAATCTCAAACAACCGCTCTAATCGCTGTTCTGGTAACGTTTTTTCGAGTAAATTGCGACCGATTTGGAGATGAACCACTTGTTTCTGCGACTCATCAATTAAAGCGTAGGCGGCTTGCTGCACGCGATCGTGCAAAAACTTATACTCTTGAACTAACAAGTTCTCATCTAATTCAGAGAGAGGCTGAATTAATTCAGCTTGAATCGCTGCTAGCAAATTCAAAGAAATTGTTTGAGGAGACCGATCGCAAACGATCGCCAATGTCTCTAGATCGAATTCAGCCCCGACACAAGCGGCTAAGTGGAGCATTTGTTGGCTGTTTTCTGGTAGTTTCTGCAACTTGAGCAGTAGCAACTCCACCACATTATCAGTCATATCCTTAGCTTGAATCTGCGCTATGTTCCACTGCCACCCCCCTTTACTTCCCCCCTTGGTAAGGGGGAATTGAGGGGGGTGAAAAGTCAACAGATTTTCGCTATCCAGCATTCTCAAAAATTCGCCCACGAAGAAAGGATTTCCCTCCGTTTTACGCAACACTAACTCAGCTAAGGAACGCACAGTGTCAGTATTTTGATGTAGCGTTTCGGCAATTAACTGACTCAACGGCTCAATTGCTAAGGGTAACAGGACAATCTCCTGAATCACTGCCCCTTGTTGTCGCAAGCTCTCTAGCATTAAAGGTAGTGGATGCGTGGGAGTCACTTCATTATCTCGATATGCCCCAATTAAAAATAGAGAGTGGGTTTGTTCATCCAGCAGCATTAGTTCAATTAACTTCAGCGTGGCTGAATCGATCCACTGCAAATCATCTAAGAAGATTACAAGGGGATGTGACTCGGAACAAAACACTCGCACAAACTTCTGAAAAGTTAGATTGAAGCGATTTCGATCTTCTGTTGCTCCAACTTCCGGTACGGGTGGTTGTTTGCCAATAATCAATTCAACTTCAGGGATGACATCAATGATGATTTGTCCGTTGCTTCCCAAAGCCGTTAGCAGTTGCGATCGCCACTGTTGCAATTGTTCTTCTGGTTCACCCAGCAATTGTTGTACCAATTTTTGCAGGGCACGGGCGATCGCGCTGTAAGGAATATCGCGCTGAAATTGATCGAACTTACCAGAGATAAAATAGCCGCGCTTTGCTGTAATTGGCTTGTAGAGTTCCTGCACTAACACTGATTTGCCAATGCCAGCATAGCCAGACACTAACATCATTGCAGTGTTTAAGTTTTGAATTTTGAATTTTGAATTTTGAGGTAGATCTTCTAACTCAAAACTCAAATCTGAGAACTCAGAACTTCCGGCTACTCTATCAAACGCTGCCAATAATGCTGCAATTTCCGCTTCTCGTCCGTACAGTTTTTGGGGAATTTGAAACTGAGCAGAAACGTCCTGAAGACCCAGTTGAATCCGATCGATCTGACTGTTTTGCTCTAATTGGTGAACGCAGATTTCTAAATCTGCTTTGATTCCCCAAGCATTCTGATAGCGATCCTCCGCATTTTTTGCCATCAGTTTCAAAATGATATCTGAAACTGGTTTGGGAATCGTTGCGTTCATCTCGTGAGGTGGAACGGGCTGCTTGGCAATATGACAATGGACTAGCTCTAGCAGATCCGTTGTCGGAAACGGAAGATGTCCGGTTAGAAGTTCGTAAAACGTCACACCGATCGAGTAAAAATCGGTGCGGTAATCGAGCGATCTATTCATCCGTCCGGTTTGTTCGGGTGACAGATAGGCGAGCGTCCCTTCTAAACTATGAGGGCTTTTGAACGTCGGATTCGTGCGGTTAAATCGGGTAGCTATGCCAAAGTCAATAATTTTAACAACGCCAGTATCTGGGTTAAAAACGATGTTTCCAGGATTAATATCTTTGTGAATGATGTTGTTGGCGTGAATACTGCCTAGAATATCGGTGAGTGCGATCGCCAGCCGCAAAAAAGTGACTAAGGATATTGGGCAGAAATCTGAGTGCGATCGCATCCATCGCTCGATAGATTCTCCACCAAAGTCTTCTAAGAGAATAACCAGCGTGCGTTGATAATCTTGCTGGCTGTATGCCTTGACAACGCCTTCCAGATTGAGGGAACGAATAATTTCATATTCCTGTCGGTAGCGGGTTAATTCTTGAGGGGAAGGATAATCTTGCTTCAGTAACTTGACGACGATCGCCTGCTCATCTTGCGTTCTGATGCCCCGGTACACCAGAGAATTTGAGCTTTCGTAAATTTTACTTTGGATGGCAATTCCAGATAAAGCAATCATAGAAAGCCCTCCTAAAGGATGTCATGAGCTATGCCGCCAATTATATCAATTATTGGTATCAATTATTGGAACAACGTTGAGGATAAACGCGCGATATCCGAAAAAAACTTTGAGGATCGACGCGCGATATCCGAAAAATTGGCAGAGGAAGAATTGGCGATAACAGCATCTATTAAGTTTTGGGGGAAGTAGAGAATATATTTTTTTATACTCTCCGATCGTTCTACGTAGGTGCGTCAACCCAATCTTAAATAGAATCCATAAAATCATTCACAGCATCGTATCGATCTGACATCCGCAAATGAAACTCGATCGAACGTAAATCTAACTCCGGCAAAAGTTCGCTTTTACTAACCAATTCATATCCCGTCGGGCGCAAACAATAAATCGAAATTACGCCATCTTCCCAAAACCAAACCTCCCGCACACCCACTCGACGATAAATTTCCAAAACGTCAATTCCACCACTCGTTACTGTCTAATCTTATCTCTTCGGATGAAATTTTAACTATTTGAAACTCAAAGCAGCCACGGCTAAACATCCCCAACCCACAATCAAAGCAACTCCTCCCAACGGCGCGATCGCACCTAACCATTTAATTCCACTGAGACTCAAAGCATACAAACTCCCTGAAAAAATAACCGTGCCGGCAATAAAAGCCCATCCAGTAACTACCAAAAAACTTTGAGAATCTGAGGTGCGACTTAACAGCAAGGCAACCAACAATAAAGCCAAAGCATGGTACATTTGATAGCGGGCAGCGGTATCGAAAACTTCTAAAGCGCGATCGTCCAATTGATTTTTTAAAGCATGAGCTGCAAAAGCACCGCCCGCCACAGATAAACCTCCGAAAACCGCTGCTGTTGTCATGAAAATTTGCGTTAAAATTGTCGGTGACATCATTTTTATTAATTAGTAAAATGTTTTTTTCAACTAAAGCAAATTGCAGGTTTATGACGTAGGTTTGCCTATCGAACAATCCCTGAAAGGACACGACAGTGCCGTGTCCCTACAGCCATCTTTGTGTACCTCACTTACCTGAAAAATGCTGTATCAATCGATTGTCAACTCTCAACTCTCAACTCTCAACTCTCAACTATTTCGCACCGCTTCCAGCAACAGAGAATAGTAAAATTTAGTGCTAGTCATAGCTTTTCTCTTAATTGCAAAACCGTTGTTTTCCAAGATTTTGACAATATCAGATTCTCGGTGTTGGTAAGCGCGAGTTGTTTTGCTAGGCCCTGGGAACAATTCACCAACTTTTTTAAGTGCGGTAAGTGCTAAAGTTTTGGGAGCAAAACTAAGAATCAGTCGCGATTGCGCGATCGAACTTAAATGAGCGATCATTTCTGCTGCTTTATCTTGAGGATAATGGATCAGCACGTCCAAACAAATTACCGTGTGGAAATTGCCCGTCAAAGCTTCTAAATCTCGGGCTGCAAAAGAGACATTGTAGAGTTTGCCAGGAATTGCGATCGATCGATCGTAAGCTTCTGCTACCATTTTTTCAGAGATATCGCTAGCGCAAACAATCGCCCCAGCCTCAGCTAAAGGAATGCTGAGAGATCCCACACCGCAGCCGGCATCGCAAACTGAAAGTCCGCGCAAATTACCGTCAGCTTCCAACCAGCCGAGCACTGTATCCACCGTTTGCTGGTGTCCGGTGCGGATATCTAGCTGAACTTTATTGACTTCACCGTCGCCGTAAATTCGCTGCCAGCGATCGAAGCCTGTCGAGTTAAAATACTGTTTGACAACAGTTTTGTCGTCTGCCAAATTCATTGATTCTGCCTGCTGCTGATTGATTGCCAACTGTTAAGTATAGCAGAAGGAAGAAGGAAGAGTTGATAGTTGATAGTTGATAGTTGATAGTTGTCCCGATCGCAAGTGGTGCGGACACCGCTGAATTTAAAATTATGGAAAAAGCCAGATGTTTCAATGGTTTGGGCCGATTGATGACACCAATGGGAATAATGTTACCAATTACCCATTACTAACAGCACGACACGGATACACGGATAGTTTTTTTTGTTACCCTCGATCGATTACCAATTACCAATTACCACTTATTTAAAACAACCGATGCCAATTCAATTGTTTTGTCGGTTCATCTAAATGCCAGCGCAACAATTGAGCGGCCGATCGACCTATAATTCCTGAAAGTCCGATCGCGCTTCTCGGAGAATCAGTAGCCAGGGCGATCGCGCTTTCTACCTCACAAATTCCCCATTTTACCAAATTTTGGACTCCTGCCAACAGCGGCAAAGTCGTACCTGCTAACGTAGCAGATTCCAGCGGAGTGTGATAATCCAATCTCAGCCAAGCGGTACCTTTTCTCACTTCAATTTGGCGAAAATCCCAAGGATAAACACCGTCAGGCAATCCCAAGGGAGCTAAAGCATCGCTAACTAAAAAAACTCCTGTTTCGTATTTTCCAGCACGCAGCAACAGATCGATTATTGTCGGAGAAACGTGCTTTCCATCGGCAATTAAACCGCACTTAACACCTCCATCCACGATCGCAGCTCCCAACAATCCTGGCTCGCGGTGGTGCAAGCTCGGCATTGCATTAAAAGCGTGAGTTACCATAGAAGCCCCCCGCGCAAAAGCTTGCCGCGCTTGCTCTGCTGTCGCTTGGGAATGTCCCAAACTAACAGTAATTCCCAAATTTTGTATGTAGGTAATTACTTCACCAGTGCTGTCTAACTCCGGCGCTAAAGTAATTATTTTTACAATATCGGCGCAATCTCCCAAAACTAATTTGACATTTTCTATAGTTAGCGGTAGTAAAAATTCAATTGGATGAGCTCCTCGCTTTTGGGGGTTGAGGAAAGGGCCTTCGAGGTGAACGCCGAGAATTTCTGCTGTTTTGGCTTGACTTGCTGCTGGTCCGCTTTTTTGGCTGCGGATATATTCAGCAATCGTCGAGAGCGATCGCCTAAATTTATCTACCGAAGTTGTTACCAATGTCGGCAAAAAAGCATCTACTCCCTGATGCCACAAAAATTGACAAATCTTCGGCAAGATTTCCCGATCCTTACTTTCTAAATCTGGAAAAGCAAAACCCAGC
>JBOFTL010000012.1:0-6403 GCA_051652045.1 Microcoleus sp.
GACTAAATTTATAACAGCAGTCAGAGCGCTTAGGACACAAACTGATGATGCGATCGTTAAGGTGAAATATTGTCCCTGTTTTTACAGGAGTGACTGTTGCCTGTTGAGAGTTGCCTGCTAGATCCAAGAAAGAGTTAAAAATCTACTTAAACTGCTGGGAAATGGGATACTTTAAAATCGAAAAATTCCAAATTTCACCTTATTTAGCTGCAATTTCTGCAGCAGCAGCAATTTTAACAGGAGTCTGGGTTTTAGATCGATCGGAACAGCAGCGCTTCTGGGAATCCAACCGGGCTAACACGCTCAGCCAAGTCAGCACAGTAAGATCGAAACTTGAAGGGTCCCTAAATTCCCGGCTGTTTCTGATGCGGGGTTTGGTGGCTTACATTTCCAACAACCCAAACATCACCGAAGGTGAATTTGCAGCGACGGCAAAAATTATGCTGGCAAAGCAAAACGGCATTCGCAGTATAGCTTTAGTTAAAGGTACGACAGTTGCTTACATCTATCCCCGCGAAGGCAATGAAAGAGCCCTTGGCATCGATTTGACTGCAATACCCGAACAGCGGCGAACTCTTGAAGAGGCGATCGAAACCAGGCAAACTATACTTGCCGGACCGATAACATTATTGCAAGGCGGGATCGGGTTTATCAGTCGATCGCCTATTTTTCTGACACCTGCAGGCAAAAATCCTGAAACCGGAGTTTATTGGGGCTTGACAGGGGTTGTCATCGACAAAGATACTCTCTTCGACGAAGCAGGGCTCAGAGACTCTGCATCGAACCTGCAATACGCTTTGCGGGGTAAGGACGCGAAGGGTGCCTCTGGCGAGGTGTTTTTTGGTGACGAGTCGATTTTTCAGCAAAATCCCGTGCTGTTGGATGTGACTTTGCCCAACGGTTCCTGGCAGTTGGCAGCAATTCCGAGGAGTGGATGGTCCGAGAATTCGCCATTTCGGGGGTGGTTGTTGGGGGGAGGCGGTTTGCTGGCACTGTTGAGCTCAGTGGTAGCTTTTAGTTGGGTGTACGGTCCTGCGAAACTGCGCGAAAGTGAAGCTAAATACCGACAATTGGTTGAGAATGCCAACAGCATTATCGTGCAGTTAGACAGCCAAGGCAATATTACTTTTTTTAACGAGTTTGCTGAAACTTTTTTCGGATATTCCCAGGCAGAAATCATCGGGAAAAGTCCGATCGGAACTCTGATTTGTGAAGCAGGTTTGTTAGAAAATGACCTGGATAAAATAATTCATGATTTTTTAAAGCATCTGGAAAAATACTTCAAAAATGAAACCGAAAATATCCGCAAAAATGGAGAAAAAGTCTGGATTGCTTGGAGAAATCAACCGCTGCTGGATGCGGGGGGCAACCTGACGGGATTGCTCTGCGTGGGTACAGATCTTACCGATCGCAAATTAGCAGAAGCAGCAGTACAAGAGAGCGAATCTCGCTACCGGGCAATTATTGAAGACCAAACCGAATTGATTTGCCGCTTTTTGCCGAACGGAAATTTGACTTTTGTTAACGATGCTTACTGCCGCTATTTCAATAAATCTCGATCGAATCTGTTGGGCAATTCTTTTCTTCCTTTGATTTGTGAAGAAGATCGCAAAAAAATCAGTCAGATTGTCAATTCTTTAAGCTTAGAAAATCCCGCTGTCACTTGGGAACATCGCCTGGTTTTCGATACGGGCGAAATTCGGTGGATGCAGTGGACGAATAGAGTAATTCATGACGATCGAGGTACTGCGATCGAATGTCAGGGAGTAGGACGCGATATTAGCGATCGCAAACAAGCTGAAATCGCCCTGCAAACTTCAGAAGCCGAATTGCGAGCTTTGTTCGCCGCCATGAACGACGTAATTTTTGTCATTAATACTGAAGGGCGCTACCTAAAAATTGCCCCCACAAATCCCGAACTTTTGTACAAACCAGCGGCTGAAGTTATCGGCAAAACTCTACACGAGATATTGCCACGAGAAACAGCCGATCTTTTACTCGATCGCATTCGACTTGCTACCAACACCAATCGAACGCAGTCTGTAGAATACAGCTTGAATATTCGCAATAAACCTATTTGGTTTGCTGTTACAATTTCACCTATTCCGGAAAACACAGCTCTTGTGGTTGCTCGAAATATTAGCGATAAAAAGCACGCTGAAAATTGGCAGCTCGGTCAAAAACAAGTATTGGAAGCGATCGCTAAAAGCGCTTCTTTGGCAGAAACTTTAACAGCTTTAATTAAAATTATCGAACAGCAATCCCCAAATATAATGGGTTCGATTTTATTGTTAGATCGAGATGGCGAACACCTGCTGCACGGCGCAGCACCCAGCTTGCCAGAAAGCTACAATTCCGTGATTCATGGGGTCGCGATCGGTCCGAATGTCGGTTCCTGCGGTACTGCTGTTTATCGCAAAGAAGCTGTAATTGTTACAGATATTGCCACCGATCCTTTGTGGGCAGATTTTCGAGATTTAGCCTTAAGTTTTGGACTGAAAGCTTGTTGGTCTACTCCGATATTATCATCTCAAGGTGAAGTATTGGGAACTTTTGCTATGTATTATTCTCAGCCGCACAATCCCCAAGAATTTGAGTGGCAATTGGTAGAAACGGCAAGTAATTTAGCAGGAATCGCGATCGAAAACCAACAAAGAGAAGAAAGTCTCAAACAGCTAAATCAAGAGCTAGAAATTAGAGTCGAACAGCGCACTTTTTTATTAAAACAAACGGAAGAACGCTGGCAGTTAGCACTCAAAGGTAACAATGACGGTATTTGGGACTGGAATTTGCAAACCAAGCAACTTTTTGTGTCCGATAGATTTAAAGAAATCACCGGCTACGCAGACAGCGACATTAACAATTACGTTCACACCTGGAACATAAACTTGCATCCAGACGATCTAGCCGTTGCGGGGCAATACCTCCAAGAACACTTAGAAAGAAAAACACCCCATTACATTCATGAATATCGCTTGTGGTGCCACAACAGCCATTACAAATGGATTCTGAGTCGGGGACAAGCTTTGTGGGACGAAGCAGGAAAACTCGTGCGCATGGTGGGTTCAATTACCGATATTACCGAACCCAAACAAGCAGAAGAATCACTGCGGCAAAGTGAGGCAAGATTCCAAAAACTGGCGGCTAATTTGCCGGGAATGATTTATCAATTTTTACTGCGCGTTGATGGTTCTGTAAGTTTCCCTTACATGAGTCCTGCTTGCTGGGAAATTTTAGGTTTAAACCCGGAAGCAATTCAGCAAAATGCTGCTTTAGTAATAGATTTAATTCATCCAGAAGATCGCCAAAATTATCACGAATCTGTTACTGTTTCGGCAAAAACTTTGCAGCCTTGGCACTGGGAAGGCAGGATGGTATTGCCATCAGGCGATTTGAGATGGTTTCAGGCAAATTCGCGCCCCGAAGCTAAAGATAACGGCGAGATTCTGTGGGATGGTTTAATTATTGATATTACCGATCGCAAGCAAGCGGAAGCAGCTTTGCAGGAAAGCCAGCACTTCGTGCAAAGAATCGCCGATGCTACTCCAGGAATTTTGTATCTTTACGACTTGGAAGAACAGCGAAATGTCTACGCTAATTCATCCCTGGGCGAGATTTTAGGATATCCTTTAGAGGAAGTTCAAGCAATGGGTTCGGGATTTTTGCCCCAGCTAGTTCACCCCGAAGACATGGAAAAAATTGCCCGACAAATTGCAGAATTCGATCGCATCTCAGATGGAGAAATTAGCGAAATTGAGTATCGGATGCAAGCTGCGAACCGGGAGTGGATTTGGCTGCAAAGCCGCAACAGTATTTTTAGCAGAAATTCCGAAGGTAAACCCAAACTGATTGTCGGATTCGCTCAAGATATCAACAATCGCAAGCAAGCAGAATCAGCGTTGCGAGACAGCGAAATGCGAGAAAGAGAAAGAGCCGAACAACTAGAAAAAGCACTGGTTGAGTTGCATTCGGCTCAAAGCCAGCTAGTCCAAACTGAAAAAATGTCTTCTTTGGGACAACTGGTAGCCGGCATCGCTCATGAAATTAACAATCCAGTTAACTTCATTCACGCTAATATTTCTTATCTCAAACAGTATACCAAAGACTTGTTAGATTTGGTAGAACTTTACCACCAAGAGTATCCAGAACCCAAGTCCGCGATTGTCGATCGAATTGCAGAAATAGAATTAGATTTTATGACAGAAGATTTAATCAAAATTGTTGGTTCAATGCAGGTAGGAACTGATAGAATCCGGCAAATTGTTTTGTCGCTGCGGAATTTTTCGCGGCTGGACGAAGCGGAAATGAAGCCTGTAGATATCCATGCAGGAATTGAGAGCACTTTGTTGATTTTGCAGCACCGCTTGAAGAGTCGGGACAAGCGCCCGGAAATTGCAGTTATTAAAAACTTGGGAAAACTGCCTCTGGTGGAGTGCTATGCCAGCCAAATAAATCAGGTATTTATGAACGTAATTGCTAACGGGATTGACGCCATTGAAGAGCGGTATCAAAAGTTATCCGATCGGGAATTAGAGTCTAATTCCGGTCAGATTGTGATTTGTACGAGCGTTAAGGATAAAAATACGATCGAAATTGAAATTGCAGATAACGGCTGCGGTATTTCTGAAGAGACGATCGATCGCATTTTTAATCCATTTTTTACAACAAAAGTTGTAGGAAAAGGGACGGGTTTGGGAATGTCTATTTCGCACTCGATCGTCGTGGAAAAACACAAGGGTAAGCTCGATTGTACTTCAGAAGTTGGAAAAGGAACGAGTTTTAAAATTCAAATTCCGATCGCCAAGATTGACAATGGATAGTTGGCAGTATTCTATATGTAGGGCTTGCAGTGCGCACCTTACCGCTTACGATCGCTATATATCTAGGGTTTGCAGTGCGGACTTTACCGCTTGAAAGTATTTTATAGTATAGTCGGTTCGTAGTGTGGACTTCAGTCCGCTCCCATGTTGAGGACTGAAGTCCTCACTACGAACCTTACTTATCGCGCTCGATCGAGCGCAGGGAATTTTGTCAAAACCTACCAACAGTGATGTTAAACTAGGCACTCGCCTTTTCGTAACGCTTGTTAATTTCCGCCCAATTAACCACATTCCACCACGCTTTTAAGTAGTCGCCCCGCAAGTTTTGATATTTGAGATAATAAGCGTGTTCCCAAACATCATTGCCCATAATTGGATAGTTACCATCCATGAAAGGAGTGTCTTGATTCGGGGTAGTTGCAATCTCGAGTTTGCCAGCTTTATTGCGCACTAACCACACCCAACCGCTGCCAAAACGCTTAGTGCCGGCATCGTTGAATTTGGCTTTAAAATCTTCAACGCTGCCGAAAGTTTGCTTAATTGCTGTAGCAATTGCCCCTGTTGGTTCTCCGCCTCCTTTGGGACTCATGATTTCCCAAAACATACTGTGATTTAAGTGTCCGCCGCCATTATTGCGCACTGCCATGCGAATATCTTCGGGAACTTTGCTCAAATCCCGCAGCATATTTTCCGCACTCATGTTTTTAAGTTGGGGATATTTGCTGACAGCATCGTTGAGGTTTTTAACGTAAGCAGCGTGGTGTTTGTCGTGGTGAAATTGCATTGTCCGCGCGTCGATGTGCGGCTCTAAAGCATTGTATTCGTAGGGCAGGGGTGGCAGTGTAAAAGGACCCGGAGTTGGAGTTTGAGCTATTGTTGTGGCTGCGGTAGTTGGACTTGCTTGGGCTGCATTATTTCCCGAGGCTTGGCAAGCACCTGCGGTAATCGCCCCAACACTGGCGCTGAGCAAATACAAGAAATCTCGGCGTTTGAGAGTCATAACATTACCTCCGTGAGTTATTCACTGTTTTATCTTAGGGTAAAGCAAAAAGCACTGTTATGCTGCACAAAATCGCCCGAAAGGGTGATACGGATGGGTGATGCTTTTTCAAGAAGCTGAAGAATAAGCTAATCGAGTACGTGTAACTACTATTCACGTACTCCGGCTTGCTAGCCCGGTTTTCACAGAGTAACCGGGTTTTTTATTATGTTTATTGCACCTGGGCAGGACGAAGCATTTGGATACGAGATCTAGGGTTTAAGCCATAAATAGTCCCCCCAATGCTTCGCTCCTACATCTAACCAAAAGGTTGAGGTTTTTTTGTTTAACAACCTTACCCTCAACTATAGCGAGTCTAAATGAGTCGTAAATTTTTAACCCCACCCCAACCCTCCCCTTAATAAGGGGAGGGAGTAAGAATTTTACCAATGATTTAGGATTGCTATATAGCGATCCTAAATGAGTCATAAATTTTTGACCCCACCCCAACCCTCCCCTTACTAAGGGGAGGGAGTAAGAATTTTACCAATGATTTGAGAGTGCTATATCAACAGTTAATTGTTAATTGTCAATTGTCAACTCT
>JBOFTL010000013.1:0-11251 GCA_051652045.1 Microcoleus sp.
ATTAAAAAGTACCTAGACGAAAATGCGATCGGTCAAGATGAAGCGAAAAAAGTGCTGTCAGTGGCGGTTTACAACCACTACAAGCGCTTGAGCTTCCTGCAAATGAAAAATAGCGGCAAGCACCCGCCGGAAGAAGTAGAACTGCAAAAATCGAATATTTTGTTAATCGGGCCCACCGGCTGCGGGAAAACGCTGCTGGCCCAGACTTTGGCGGATATGCTAGACGTGCCGTTTGCGGTGGCTGACGCGACGACGCTGACGGAAGCCGGTTATGTCGGGGAAGATGTGGAAAATATTTTGCTGCGACTGCTGCAAGTGGCAGATTTGGACGTGGAAGAGGCGCAGCGCGGGATTATTTATATTGATGAGATTGACAAAATTGCCAGGAAGAGCGAAAATCCTTCGATCACGCGGGACGTGTCCGGGGAAGGAGTGCAGCAGGCGCTGCTGAAGATGCTAGAAGGGACGATCGCCAACGTACCACCCCAAGGCGGCCGCAAGCATCCCTATCAAGACTGCATCCAAATAGATACTAGCAATATCATGTTTATCTGCGGCGGTGCTTTTGTCGGTCTGGACAAAGTGATAGAGCAGAGAACGGGTAAAAAGTCAATGGGCTTCATTCAACCTGGGGAAGCTCAGCCGAAGGAAAAACGGGCTGCCGACGTGCTCAAGCAATTGGAACCGGACGATTTGGTAAAATTTGGCATGATTCCGGAATTTATCGGGCGGGTACCTGTGGCGGCGGTTTTGGAACCCCTGGATGAGGAAACGCTGATGCAGATCCTAACCGAACCGCGAAATGCTTTGGTGAAGCAGTATCAAAAACTGCTGAAAATGGATAACGTACAGTTAGAATTTAAACCTGATGCCATACGGGCGATCGCGCAGGAAGCTTACCGCCGCAAAACCGGGGCGCGGGCGTTGAGGGGAATTGTGGAAGAATTGATGTTGGATGTGATGTACGAATTGCCGTCGCGCAAGGATGTCACGCGGTGTACGATTACAAAAGAAATGGTTGAGAAGCGATCGACTGCGGAATTGTTGGTACTGCCGTCTTCGCTACCGAAGCCTGAGTCAGCTTAATAGTAATACTTTCGATCGAATAGGAATAGCAATTAGGAATAGCAATGCCGAAAATAGCAGATTGGTTAATTTACGCATTAGCCTGTTCCCTATTGTACGGTTTTTGGGGATTTTTTGGTAAATTAGCGACTAGATACATTGACTACAATACAGCTTTTGTCTATGAAGCTGTGGGAGCTATTTTAGCTACTTTATTGATTATCGTAAAAACCAATAACTTGAGCTGGCAGGGAGACTGGAGAGGAATTGTCTTTGCTTTATCGATCGGTTTGTGCGGCACAATTGCATCTTTACTGTTTCTGATAGCGATCGGGAAAGGTCCGGTTACGAGTGTCATCAGCATTACATCTATATATCCGATCGTGACTGTCTTGCTATCATTTATCTTTCTAAAAGAACCCATTACATTGTTTCAGACGGTCGCTCTTTTTTTAGCAGTAATTGCGGTGATACTGTCAGAATTTTGACATGATACAGCATTTTTCAAGAAGCGTGATGTACGCAGATATTGCAGTAGGGACACGGCATATGTGTATCCAGTAAAATCATGTACCCAGCGCATCCCATAAATCTGGCATCGGCGCATCAAAATCCTCGGCAATTACCAAGGGCATTCCGCGTAGAGGATAATGCTTTTGCGCTGTCAATCCAGCACTCGAAATCTCAGCAGAGTCGATCGATCCAGAAGCCTCAGAATTCGATAACCGCGTCTGGCGCAAAAAATTTAATAGCGCCTGAAGTACATCATCTGATGCTCTATCTATCTCATGAATTAGTTCTTCTCGGAGTGTCACGATCGCACATTCTCCATGCTAGACTTCTGTACCCATTATAATTTCCAATAGCAGCTTTATGCTAGGCAATCGCACCAAAGAGATTCGCAAGACGAACGAAGCAAGATTTGACCCGCAGGGATTGCGCGACAGATTAATAGTCCGTCAACAAGAACGATCGAATTGACTGACGGTATAGTTCTAGTTTATCCATTGCAGAATCACCTCATTTACAGGGACGAACCTGTAAAAATGGGTCGTTACGCCATCTATACCTACCGACATTTATTGCAAATTTTGGTCGTGCGGCGATTATTGACGGAGGGATTTGGTGCTAGCGCGATCGACAAAATCGCCACATCAAAAGACAATGTTGAATTGCAGGCATTGTTGCAAGGTAGCGTCCAACTAACTGTCACCAGTGCCAACCCAGCATTGGCATTTCTGCAACAAATTCAACAACGTCAATCTGTCCCCAATCCACCACCTAAACTGCCAGCAACCCAACCCCAACCATTACCTCATCCCCATCCAACTTCAACTCCTTTGCAATGGGTGCGCATAGAGATTCTGCCTGGTTTAGAAATCCATATTCGAGAGGACTTTAGTTATCCCAGCAGCCCTCAAGAACAGCAAAACTTGTTGCAATATATCAGCCAACAATTACTAGCAATCTTAACGAAACAAAAGCCATCAAAATAACCCCTTTAAGTACACGGGCAGGACTTACGATCGCATTCTATCTTTCGGGTGCGCAGTGCGCACCTTACCGCTATAACGATCGCGCCAGTAAATTACTGCAAGAAACCAGACAACATTTATTAGATAATCCCGATCTGCCGATGAGTGCACCAGAAGCAGATGCCCTAGCCGATTTGGATGAAAACCTCAAGCAACGGGAGATCTCAAAATATCGCAAAACCTCTACTCACCAGAGTTATTCTCGCGCTATACAAAGGAGCAGCGGTTAGGTGATATTGCCCACTATCGGGAAGTAGATGCGATCGTCAATTCTACCGATACTAATCTTTCCAGTCATGGTGCGATATGGAGTGCCATTCACCGCGCAGCAGGGGTAGAATTACTAGAAGAATGCCAGCGTCTCAATGGCTGTGCAGTGGGTGAAGCAAAGATCGCCAGCGGTTATAAATTTCTGCGAGAACGATGGGTGATTCATACAGTTTGTCCGCTGTGGCAGGGTAGAACTCAAGGTGAAGAACAGATCTTAGCGCAATGTTATCGCAACTGTTTGGAACTAGCTGTACAGCATTCGATTCACAGTATTGCTTTTCCTGCTCTCGGTACTGGAGAAATGGGTTTTCCCCTGGATAAAGCGGCTGAAATTGCTTTCCAAGAAACCAGTCGGTTTCTGTCGAGTAACAGTTCGATCGGCAAAATTGTTTTTGTTTGCTCCGATGCGGAAACTGAGAGTGCCTTTCAAGCTGAATTTGGGAAAATCGCTGGCTGGTAAGGCAAGAGAGGGTGGCGTGAGTTCGACTTCGATCGAGTTTTGAATTTTGAGTTGTGAGTTAAAGACATTTCTTACAACAGCAACCTTTATGAAGTACATCTCGTGTATCGGATAATCCTCAAGGACACGGCAGTGCCGTGTCCCTAGCCACGATCTTGATGTACCTCACCTAGGGTTTTCGCCTAATTTAACCAAAACCAGACTGCAAGTTTAAGAAATTGCTAAGAGAAAGCTAAGAAATAATTAATGATTGGTTAAATAATCTCCCCTTCAATCTTCTGTTTTTAGAAATTCCGATACCGAGACAGACTTGGGGAGATGTTCGATATCTTGAATTTCGCTTTCGTGGGCAAAAAACTCGACTTCTTTATCATCAATTACCACCTGATAACTAGCGGTAGCAGTCACAATGCGCCGCTTTTTTTTGTCTTCTATCAAAACCCAGCACACCACAGGTCTGACCCACCGCTCAACGTGCTGGTTGTGCTTGGTACTCCCAAAAGCGTACCAACCTTTAGCCTCAATAATTTGAAGCACTTTGAAATCGTTATTTGCCATATACCTCTCGATAGGGACAACTTCAGCATTACTCTTATATCGAACGGCTTGCTTGCTTTACAGGGCAAAGCTTGCGGACTTCGAGACTGCAATCGAAAACTACATTTTTTGTTTCTGCAGGAGCTCGTTTCTGGGGCTGTGCGGGCACTGTTGTCAGCTAAATTTAGCGCTATTCTTTGGAGTTAATCTCACGCAGTTACCGTAAAGTATTGATACTTTATCCTCAAAAATAACTGTGGCAGCAGCCGTGCCAACAGCTAGATATAGACTAGCTAGCTGCATTTTGTCGAGTCGATCGACCGCTTATCGAGTTATATAAGTAATCTCGATCGACCTGCAAGATGGTTTGGGTTTTTGGCTGCGATCGACAGTCATTCGATCGGGACGGGGAAAATTATATCGGAGATTGCCACGTTCAAGTTTAAGCCTCCGCGCACCTAATTCTCAAATAATTTTATGGTGTAATTAATCATTGGCAAAAATCGATCGCACTAAACTATTATGTCTAAATCTGCTATTACCATCACCGTTAAACTGTTCGCTGCTTTTAGTGAAGCCTGGGGCATTTCCGAACTTCAATTAGAATTTCCGCCGGGAACTCCCGTGTCTGGCGTGCTGGAATATTCCATAGCCCAACATCCCCAACTCGAACAATGGCGCGATCGCACCCGCTTCGGCCTCAACCTCGAATTCGTCTCCCCAGACACCCCCCTCCAAGACGGCGACGAAGTTGTACTCATCCCCCCCGTTAGCGGTGGTTAGTCGATCTGGTGCGCCAGCCATCGTCTCTCTAAGTAGCGCGCGGGAACTGAAAAATCGGGTTTTTTAGGAAAAAATTGCGTTTTCACCTGAATATCGGTGAAAAAACCCGTTTTTTGCGATCGCAGTGCCTGAGTCTCATGCCTGTTTTTAAGCTGCCTCAAGAATTGAAATAGAAACACCATCAGCCTCAAGTCGATCGCACTCAACACCGAAAACTAATCCCGACAAAAAAAATCGGGTATGTTTGACGGTGGATTTAGACCGTGCTAATCTTTATCCCAGAGTCGAAAAACACCTTGCAAAGTTAGAGAGTTTAGCTATGACCCAGGCGACCCAAATCCAATCCGCAACAGCAACAGCAACAGCCCTCAAGTGCAAAGAATGCGGCGCAGAGTACGAACTCCAAGCCAAACACGTCTGCGATTGCTGCTTTGGTCCGCTAGAGGTCAAATACGACTACAACGCCATCCGCCGCACTGTCAGCCGCCAAACCATTGAAGCAGGTCCCAACTCGATTTGGCGCTATCGGTCTTTTCTGCCCGTCACTACAGATAACGTTATCGATGTCGGCACCGGGATGACTCCGCTAGTGAAATCTCACCGCTTGGCGCGCCGCCTGGGTCTAAAAAATCTGTATATCAAAAACGATGCAGTCAATATGCCCACTCTCAGCTTCAAAGACAGAGTGGTATCAGTAGCCCTCAGCAGAGCCAGAGAATTGGGTTTCACAACGGTATCCTGTGCCAGCACCGGCAATTTAGCTAACTCCACCGCCGCGATCGCAGCCCACGCCGGCCTCGACTGCGTAGTCTTCATCCCTTCAGACTTAGAAGCAGGTAAAGTCCTCGGCACCCTGATTTACAACCCAATCGTTATGGCAGTTAACGGCAACTACGACCAGGTTAACCGCCTCTGCTGCGAAGTCGCCAATACACACGGCTGGGGATTTGTCAACATCAACTTGCGTCCATACTACTCCGAAGGCTCGAAAACCCTCGGTTACGAAGTGGCAGAACAGTTAGGCTGGAAGTTACCCGACCATATCGTCGCTCCCCTGGCTTCCGGTTCTTTGTTCACAAAAATTTACAAAGGATTCCAAGAATTTATCGAAGTCGGCTTAGTGGATGATAAGAAAGTGCGGTTCAGCGGCGCGCAAGCCGACGGTTGTTCCCCGATAGCCCAAGCATACCGCGAAGGTCGCGATTTCGTGAAGCCGGTCAAGCCGAATACCATTGCTAAATCGATCGCGATCGGCAATCCAGCCGACGGCATCTACGCCCTCGATATCGCCCGCAAAACCAACGGAAACATCGAATCCGTCAGCGATACGGAGATCGTAGAAGGCATGAAACTGCTAGCCGAAACCGAAGGCATCTTCACCGAAACAGCAGGTGGCACGACGATCGCAGTGTTGAAGAAACTTGTAGAAGCAGGCAAGATCGATCCTGACGAAACCACCGTCGCCTACATTACCGGCAACGGCTTAAAAACCCAAGAAGCAGTCTCCGGCTATATCGGCGAACCCATCACCGTCGAACCGAAACTCGAATCCTTCGAGCGCGCCCTCGAACGCGCCCGCACGCTCGACCGTCTAGAATGGCAGCAAGTTTTGGTTTAAAGTTGACAGTTGAGAGTTGACAGTTGAGAGTTGATAGTTGATAGTTAGCAATAGACAGTTGACAGTTGACAGCAGTCACCAGTTCGATATTTGATGCAAGCGGCTAGTAGTTAGCGATCGATCGTAGCGAGTGGCTAGAAATCACTAATAACTAATAACCAATCTCGCCTCGCACGGCTGTCAACTTTCAACTAGCTTCGGATTACTGACTGAGGAGTAAGGACTAAAAAAGTCACTAACCTCCGACTGATTAAATAATTGTAAAGCCGTCCTGTAAGGACGGGGTTTCAGATCCAGGAAATTTCGATGACAGTTAAAGTTTTAATCCCTACCCCGCTTCAAAAATTCACTAACAATCAAGCCACCATCGAGTGCGGCGGCGGTAACATTTCCGAACTGATTGAAGCGCTAGAAACAAGCTGCCCCGGCATCAAAAAAAGCTTGTGCGACGATAAAGGCGAACCCCGCAGATTTCTCAACTTCTACGTCAATAGCGAAGATATCCGCTTTTTGGAAGGTACAGAAACTGCCCTGAAAGATGGCGATGAAGTCAGCATTGTTCCGGCTGTTGCTGGTGGCTGATAGATTTAATAAATTGATGTTCGATCGAACTCGATATCAAGAGTGAATCTAGATCGAACTTTTATTTTATTTATTCGGTAAACTCTTCGTAGCGTGGACTAAAGTCAGCAGCATCTTGCGGACTTTAGTCCACACTACAAGCATTAGGACTTACGCAACAAGAAATTTAAAACACTATTTATAGCGGTAAGGTGCGCAGTGCGCACCCTACATATAGAGTTTGTGTCCAAGTCCAAAAGCATCTTATTTTGCTGATAGCTGTTTCATCGCGCGAGTTAAGCGTTGTAAATAAGGCTTGACAATTTCTCGATTTTGGCGCTGCAATTCGGCGACTTGTTGCTGTAAATGCTGAACTTCTGTTTGCAGACCCGCTACATCAATTGTAGGCCGATCGAGCAACTGGCGCATTTGCTGCAAAGAAGCTTGAATTTCACCTAAATCTGTCTCGTTCGATCGATCCTGCAACTCTGCTGTAATATTTTGAACTTCAGCAAGCTTCTCATCGATCAATAAAAATCGGACATTAACATTTTCCCAATCTTGTTCTTTAAGGGCGGTATTTTCCAGATTGTAGAGTTTCTGTTGCAATTGGGAAAGCATGGTGTAGAATTCCCCGGTATCTTCTGGCAATGACTGGACTTGCTGCTGCACTGATTCTACGCTACTGCGCGTACCGACACTCTCGGCGGATTCCAAACTGCGGAGTTTCTGCTGCAAATCAGAGACAGTAGTATAAAGTTGAGCAGGTTCCTCTGGGAGTGCCTCAACTTGCTGCTGGAGGGACTTGACAGTCAAATGTACGCCCGCTACCGAAGAATTTGTTTTGTGTTGCAATTGTTCCTGAAAACGCTGGCGGTTGGCGAAATTCAGTGAGAGTGCGGCAGTTAGCGGGGCTGCGGCGTAGATAAATTGCCCCGACAATGCTGTGGCAACAGTGCCGATAGCTGAACCAGCTATAGAAGCATATTCCGCCACTTCCAGCCAATCTTTTTGATTTGCGGAACTTCCCATTGCTGAAAACGCTCCGTCGTCGATCTTCTGCATAGCCTTTTTAATCGTAGTTTGTAAATTTCTGCGATAGGGACATGATAGAAGCGATCGGGAAAAAAATCAGCAGGACTTACCTAATAAATAACGTAATTTGTCATTGCTAACGTCGTGAAGCAATCTCAAAGCCTTGTTAAAGTGCTAAAATGCGTAATTCTCGATCGAGACTGTTCGTGAAAATTTGGCAAATGTGAAATTTTTCTGAAATCATGCTCGATCTCAAAGGATGAGCTTTCCGATCGCAAAGCGACTGGTGTCGGGTAAAATGCAGAATGCGTCGATCGCGATCGGGAGATAGAAAAACAATGGGTTTAAAGATTATCGACAGTTATGATAGCAGTTTTGTTATCGAAGCGAATGCTAAAGCTGCACTTTTTAGTTTGTTAAGCGGTGAAAAATTTCTCCAACAAATAGCAGAACAATTGCAGTGCGATCGAGTTGAATTTACCGAATTACTGTTTCAGCCCGTGCCTTACAGCAGCGAAACACCGAAAGGAATGCCTGCTGAATTTGAACGGTATCACAACAGTAGTGAGTTTGCAATTATCAACATTCCGCCCAATTTTATGTTCCAAGCTAAAGTCTTTAAGCCCAGCCGCCTCTGTGCCATTTATCGAACTTTTAAAACATAATTAGTGAAACATAAGTAGGTAGGCGCAAATAAACCGAGCTGTGTAACAAAGTATGAAGCCGATAAAAACTGCTGCGTTATCAACTATCAATCGACTATCAACCGTAAGGTGCGTCGCTACTATACGATCGGTTGATGTTTGGAAAAATCGGCGGCGACGCACCTTACAATTATTAATCGTTCGACTCTCAACTCTCAACTCTCAACTCTCAACGATAAATGACAGACATTCAATCCCTCTCCAGCTTAGAATTTATTCCATACATTGATGTCGAGGGCAAATTGCCCGAGTTCGTTCAGGGAAAAATCGGCGTTTATGGAATTTTCGATCGCGATAAAAACTTGCAGTTTGTCAGTTATTCTCGCGACATTTATTTGAGTCTGAAACAGCATTTAGTCCGCCAAACACAAAACTGCTATTGGCTGAAGATCCAAACAATCGATCGACCCAATCGCACTCTGTTAGAAAGCATCAGAGAAAGTTGGATTGCTGAAAACGGTTCGTTGCCCCCCGGTAACGGTGAAAATGCTTTCAAGTGGAACGATCCGATCGATACTAAAACAGTCATGACTGCGGAAGAATCAGCAAATTATGCAGGAATTGTTGCCGATGAAATTGCTAAAGATAAACTGTTGAAAAATGTGGCACGCCGGGTGGAAAACGAAATCATGACTCAGCTAAAAGATCGGGGCGTGACTGAAGAAATTCGGTTTAATCCCAAACTGAAAACTAGCGGCTTGCTCGATTTAAAATAAATAGACCGTGCTAAAATAAATAGCAAGAGATGTCAAACAAATGCAAAAATACATCTGTACGGTTTGCAATTACACCTACGACCCCGAAGTAGGCGACCCCGACGGCGGAATACCCGCCGGTACTCCCTTTGAAAATATCCCCGATGATTGGGTATGCCCGACTTGCGGGGCGGCAAAATCCGATTTTGAACCAGAATAAGCGAGAACCAATTTGTCCGATCGAATTCTCAAAATTACAGTCATTGGCGGCGGTGCAGCGGGTTTTTTTGGTGCTATTACCTGCGCTCAAACATACCCGCACGCCCGCGTCACTTTACTAGAAGCAGGCCGCCAAGTCCTCGCCAAAGTTCGCATCTCCGGTGGCGGGCGCTGTAACGTCACTCACTCTTGTTTCGATCCGGGTGTTTTAGTGCAGAATTACCCGAGGGGTGGGAAAGCTTTGCGCGGTGCTTTTACTCGCTTTCAACCCCGCGATACTGTCGAATGGTTTGCCAGTCATTCTGTTAAATTAAAAACAGAAGAAGACGGCAGAATGTTTCCGGTAACGGATGATTCCGCGACTATTGTTAACTGTTTGATCCGCGCTGCTGAGGATGCAGGCGTGAAAATTATTACGGGCGATCCGGTAGTTTCAGTAAAGAACTTAACTGATAAAAATATTGAAAATTTAGATATAAATACCGCAGAGATCGATCGCAGCATCAATCCAGAGAATGAGTGCGATCGTGTAACTTCAACCGCCACAAATTTAACAAATAAACTATATCTTGCTTCTCCTCATCCGGCATTTGAAATACAGTTAAAATCGGGAGAAAAATTGAAGTGCGATCGACTCCTAATCGCTACGGGCGGCACTCCCTCGGGTTTCAAATGGGCAAAAACTTTAGGCCATACGATCGAACCGCCAGTTCCTTCTCTATTTACCTTCAACGTTTCTGACAGCAGAATTCAAGATTTAGCAGGAGTTTCAGTTGCTAACGCTCGGGTAAAATTGCCAGAAATAAAACTAGAACAAAGCGGACCTTTGTTAATTACTCACTGGGGTTTGAGCGGCCCTGCGGTACTCAAACTTTCAGCTTGGGGAGCGAGATTTTTGCACGATCGCAATTACAAAACACGCATATTAATTAATTGGCTTCCGCAGTACAAACCCGAAGTTTTGCGACAGCAATTGCTCGCAGTTAAATCGCAATTATCCCACAGGACGATCGCTGCTAGTTGCCCCGTGGCAATTCCCCGCCGCCTTTGGGAACGCTTAACAATTTATATTGGTATTGACGATCAAAAACGCTGGGCCCAATTATCTAATAAAACGCTCGATCGACTTTTGCAAGAACTCATTCAAGGCGAATATCAAATAACCGGAAAAGGTGTTTTTAAAGAAGAATTTGTCACTTGCGGCGGTGTTAATTTAAAAGAAGTCGATTTTAAAACAATGGAAAGTCGCTGCTGTCCCGGACTTTACTTTGCTGGTGAAATTCTTGACATCGACGGCGTGACGGGCGGCTTCAATTTCCAAAGTGCTTGGACTACGGCATGGTTGGCAGGAAATGCAATGGGCAAAAGGTGATTTTGGATTTTAGATTTTGGATTTTGGATTTTAGATTTTGGATTTTGAGATTGGGGATTATTAGATTTGAGATTTGAGATTTGGGGTTTGGGATGGCAAAAGGCTTGCTGTGTAAAGGATTGAGGCTGTGGCGTTTTTCAAGTTCGATCGAGCTAGCTACTGGCAACAGTTAAAATTTGTGTTATTTTTGAGTTAAGGAACCCCAAATGTGCATTGACTCCAGCTTACCTGTAAGGTATAGCAATCTTGGTGTGCGTTAGTCAACCACCCACCACTAATCGGAGTACCGATATAGTGGGGGCTTGAAAGAGCCTAGTTGACCAGTCTAAGTGTATAAAATCACTACGTTTAAGGCAAGAGTTAAAGACCTACCAGAGAATGCGTAGCTAGTTCTCTG
>JBOFTL010000014.1:0-2565 GCA_051652045.1 Microcoleus sp.
CCGAATACTTTGGCTAAGTCGGGGCGGGGAAATCCTGTCATAGCGAAGCCTTGGACTGTATTTTCTCGATCGAGAATGACTATACATTTTACATTGTTTTCTGGATCTCCTACCCAACCGCTGACTCTTGCTGCTGCAGGCGCTAGTTTGGTGACTGTATCGAAATATCCAGGTACTCCTTCTTTTGGCGCTGAAAGTAAATTAGCATCGATTTGGGAATTTAAGGGCGCGCAGAAGTTGTGTTGTTTGATGTCACGATTAAAAGGCACTAAATTATTAGCTTTTAACGCATCAATTAACCCGACAAAAGCTGCGGGTCTGTTGCCAATTCTCTCTTTAATTAATCCAATATCGGTAATGCCTAATTGCAGGGATAATGCTACTAACGGTTGATAAGTTGCCCTGCGAGCGATCGCACTTGCTGTGTTTGCTCCCACCCCATACATTAAAATAATTCCTATTGTCGCAATTGGTAATAATGCTGTTAAGAAACGACCTTGAATTCTCGGTATTGGTTGCAATTCGCGCGCGCACAATACTACCAGAATAATTGCACTCATCCAAAACAAAGCCGGCAGTGTGGCGTAACGGGAAGCTGTTGCTTGTTCGACCCCAAATCCCGATCGACTTACAGCGGCCATTAATGCAGTTTGCAGTACGTATAATTGGATTGACAGCCAAGGCAGCCAATCGGCGCGATCGACTTTTTTTACAAACAGCCAATAACCGATAAAACCCATCATGGCTATTAAGCCAACTATCCCGATAAGTGAAGCTGCAAGAATATTTTCGCTGAAAATTCCGCCGAGATATGTGGGAATGTATTCGAGAGTTTTCAACGGATTAATTTTTGTTAAAGATGGGTGATGGGATGGCGTTCTATATGTTATAAAATAAAGAGAGATAACTGCGATCGAAATTCCAAAATACGCAGATGTAACGCGCCGGGGAAACTTCAAAACAACAGCCGTCGCGCACAATATCGGCCACAAAGCTAAAGGCGTACTGTAACTGATGCAGCCTAAAATCCCGAATAAAATACTGCCGATTACCCAATATTCCGGCAGTGGTTTAAACCCCTGCCTCATAGCGAAAGTCCTCGGTCGAGGACTAAAGAAATTATCGGCCTTCTTCTCAGTCCTCTTTAGAGGACTTTCGCTATTAGCCAGGGAATTGATTCCCTGGCGGACTTCGCTATTAGCTAGGGCATTGATTCCCTGGCGGGCTTCGCTATTAACGATAGCATACGATCGCGCGCAAAATATCGCGCAAATCACAAATAAATTAGCAATAATCCAGTGAACGCCGCTAAATCCCCGCATCCAATTGTGGGCGGCCGCAGGAGTAAAGTTAAAAATAGCAATGCACAAAACTAGCGATATAAATAGCAGCGGAAAACGCCTTAAATTTAACGGCAGCAAAGCAATTAATACGTGACACTGCATCCACGCCAAAAACCAAGCCACCAAACACAAACCGATATTGGAACCTTGAGTTACAACTATATTTAAAGCATAAATAATTGCCGGAATTAAGACAAAATGCTCGTTCGCCCGAAAAATCCAATTAAAAGGATTTGTAGAAAAGCCATCGGTTGAGTAAAAATTCCAAGTCATCCACCAATAATCAAAATTAGACAAATCTCCCGCTTGCGATATCAAGTACAAAATATATGATGCCGGAATTAAGATGCCGATAACTGATGCTGCAATTAAAATATTTTGTTGCTGGATTTTCATGAATTGGAAGAAGGAAGAGTGGGAGAGGGGGAGAGGGGGAGAGTGGGAAAGAGGGAGAGTGGGGGAGAGTGGGAGAATTACCAATTCCCAACTGTCAACTGTCAACTGTCAACTGTCAACTCTCAACTCTCAACTCAAAACTCCCTAACTGTCAACTATCAACTATCAACTATCAACTATCAACTCCTTAGCCAGCATTTGCCTGAGTCCATGCCGCCAGTGGGGAGGATGCGCGCCCAAAACCGCCGATATTTTTCCTGTGGAAAGTACAGAAAAAGCCGGACGTTTTGCGGGTGTCGGATATTCGGCTGTGGTAATGGGAATTACGCGCTGAATTTTGAGAGGAAAACCTAGTTTTTCAGCTTCTTCAAAAATCGCGATCGCGAAATCGTACCAACTGCAAACACCGCTGTTAGTATACTGGTAAATTCCGAAAGTTTCCGGCCCAATTTTCGGGATTAACTGCAAAATTGCCTCAGCTAAATCCTTCGTCCAAGTAGGGCTGCCGATTTGATCGGCGACTACCCGAATTTCTTCCCTTTCCTTACCCAACCGCAGCATGGTTTTGACAAAATTGCCTTTGCCTTCGTTGCCGTAAACCCAAGCGGTTCTAATAATAATGTGGCGGTTTCCGGCTTTTTGAATTGCGGCTTCTCCTGCTAATTTTGACTGACCGTAAGTTCCCAGCGGGTTGGTATTATCTGTTTCCAGATAAGCAGAACCGCTGCTTCCGTCAAATACATAATCAGTGGAAATGTGAATCAAAGTCGCCCCGAGTTTTTCGCATTCTTCGGCAAAAATTCCGGGGGCAATGCCGTTGACTGCA
>JBOFTL010000015.1:0-22059 GCA_051652045.1 Microcoleus sp.
AAAGAGATTATGAGGTTGCTGAACCAAATGAACCTTCATTTACTGAACCCTCCTGATTTAATGAATTGGGCATTGGGCATTGGGCATTGGATATTCAGTGTTTTCTGTTCCCTGTTTTTTGACCTCAATCCTGTTTAGATAATTATCAAGCTGATTGGCGATCGAAGTAATATCGTTTTTGGTTGCATTAGAATTATTTAACCACAGAGGGCGCAGAGGGCGCAGAGGGAGAGAATAGAGAGATGAATAATTCTGATGCTACCGAATTTGAGATGAGAGGTTCACATCTATGTTGAAATCGGATACAACTACTAGCAATATAATATCTGCTTCGGGGATTGATGAACAGCAAACCGAATTATTTCTGCGTCCGTTTGGATGGTTTGCGGAAGATTTGGAGATTGACTTTCATCAAACGTGCCGCCCTGAATTGGAGATGCAGATATTGGAGTGTTGTATCAGCAACCAAACAGGGGAAAAGCTCGATCGCACTTTTTTCGGGAATCTGGAAATCGGCAAGCGGACTGAATATCTATTAACTCTAGCTACTTTATCAAATAGCTCAAAAATCAACGTTAACCTGCGCTGCTCGAATTTAGAGTGTCAAAAACAGATGGAAATTACAATTCCTCTGTTAGAAATCGCTAAACTACAGCAGCAGTCTGAAAACCCGACAACAGAAATTGCGATCGCATCTGAAAATTTCTCCTTCCGCAAGCCTACGGGCAGTGACCAAAGATGGTGGCTGGAACAGCATTTTTCGGATGAAGGTTCGGCAATTTTAGCAATGGTGCAAAGTTTGTTGGTTGCGGAACAGCGATCGACTTTTCAGCAAGTTTCTAGCCAAGAACAGCATTGGATAGACACGCTGAATCAAGTTATGGAAGATATCGATCCGCTGGTCAATTTCAATCTTCAGATGAATTGTCCTTACTGCGGTAGTGAAAATCTACAGGATTTCGATCTCGGTGCGTGGGCGCTTCAACAATTATATGGAGTGCAGCAACAATTGATGGTAACTATTCATCGTTTGGCATCGCATTATCACTGGAGTGAATCGGAGATTTTTGCTATTCCTCCAACGCGGAGATTGCGTTATTTAACTTTAATCGATCGGGAGGAAAATTATCGATGAGCGGCTATTTTTCTCGACTGATTCAACAAACTGGAATTCCTCTGGCAATTGGCAAAGTGTCTGATGCTGGCAATTTCCAGGATGCGATCGCGCCTCAAATTGGCAGTGAATTTGTACCGATTCAGATTGAAGAAACTCAGGAAATTCAGCAACAAGCAATTCAAGAGGAAGAGTTCAAACAGCCACGGAAAGTTGAGAGTGAGAATATTATTGAGTCAGAGTTATTAAATCACCAAGCCGCTCAACTGGAAAAGATTAGTCCGTTTTCTTCAGTCAAAACAACACCAACATCATTAATTATAAAGGAACAATCAGCAATAAGTCAAGAGCAGAAATTAGAAAATTTATCCGCACAAGTTACACCGTTTCAGAATGCGATCGCTGCGGAAAATTTCCCGGAATTGCCGAAGTTCGATCGTCAACAACCAAACGAAATCACCAAGGAACCTACAGCAGATTCCAGGTTTACGAAGTACACTCCAGATCGAGATATCCCCGTAGGGACGCAGCAATGCCGTGTCCCTACTAATCCAACCCGTAAAATCAATTTACAAACCGTTCTGGAATGGGTAGCGGAAACACCAGAAGAAAATCCCAATTCCCAATTCCCAATTCCCAATTCCCAACAACAAGATACGGAAGTCAGGGAGACACGGATAGCTATTTTATCCGATGCCCGACACCCAATTCCCGATGCCCAATTCCCAATTCCCAATTCCCAATTCCCAAATTATCCAACTCAAAAAACTCCGAATTTTGTGCTGTCGATCGGCACAATTAATTTAACCGTTGAAGCTCCTCAATCGGAGGTGAAAAAGCCACCATTACCGCCAGTGAAATCACAACAGGAGGTCAAACCAGTTAACCAAAATTCTCGACTCAGCCGACATTATATTCGTTAGTTAGGAGATTTGCGATCGTGGCACTTGCAGATACTGGAAAAGCAATAGGGGCAGTCAGTCAACTGCTGCGCGATCGACTGTTAGCGCGTTTAGCAGGTACGGTTAGTAATGTCAGAATTGGCAAACCGGAAATGTCGGGTGAAGGCATAACTAATCCCAGATTGAATTTATTTCTTTATGAAATTCAACTCGATCCACATCTGAGAAATCGATCGCTAGATCCCGGTCAATCGACTCCTTTGTGGCTGGTTCTTAAGTATCTCCTCACTGCCTTTGATGAAGCGGGAGATAGCGATAGTATTGAGTCGCATCAATACTTGGGAGAGGGAATGCGCGTGCTTCAAGAATTGTCATTCTTACCGTTAAATAGTTTGCCATCTGATGTATTTCAAGCATTAAATCCCAATCCTGAAGCATTAAAAATTACCTTCGATGCTACCTCTTCGGAACTGATTTCTAAGTTGATGCAGGGCCCTGATGAAAAATATCGCTGTTCCGTTGGTTTTGAAGTACGTCCGGTGATGATTGCGACTGGTGAATCGCCTGCTTATTCGCTACTGGTGGGTGTCGATTATGTTAACAATACGATTATCAGCGCGCAGGGAATTCAAATTCCCGTACTGGCTTCTATGGGGCCAAAAATTGATGCGATCGCCCCTACAAAAATTGTTCCTCCACTTCCCCCACAATCATCTATTCTCACCATTAGGGGAAATAATTTAGCTTTATCTAATTTAACTGTTTTTTTAGGTGCGGTGGAACTGTCAATTGTTGCCCAGTCGCCAGATATTTTGAAGTGCGAGTTAAACGGCAATATTAGGAATGGTAGTGCGATTTCTGCGGGCAGCCATCCGGTTCGCGTCGAGGAAAGATTGACTAACGGAAAAGTTCGATCGAGCAATTTATTAGTAGCGAGTTTGTTACCTGTAGTTACTAATGCTACCTTCTCTCTAGGCAATCTGAATTTAGAGGGTTTTCTACTAGGAACAGCCAGCGATGATGTGTTCGTCGCACTTTACAAAAATGGCAAAACAGTCAAGATTTTCGATGAGTTTGTCGAGATTGCACCACCGCCTCCCGCCCAAACGCAATTGCGAGTGCAGGTTACAGATACTTTACCGGGAATCTATCGCGTTATTCTGCGGGTAAACGGCCAGCAAGCGCAAAACAGCCCGGAGGTGACTGTTACATGAACGCAATCAGTAACCGACAAGAAGTTATTACTTTTTCGCCTAGTTTGCAAACGCAAGATGTGCTGGCAAATTACTGGTTGCGGCAAGTTACGGTGCGGTTGCGGCGCGAAATTTGTTGGCGGTGGCATTTACAGGAAAACATCACTTTTGCATCGCCTGCTTCGCTACCTCCGCTGACAAATAAATTGACCGAAGCGCTGGATCTGAGTCGCTATTGGGAAGCAAAATGTCAGTTTTATCAAAGCGATCCGACTGCTAAATATCTCACTGATAAATTAACTGTCGATCGCCCGCAAAATTATCCGGCGGTACGGGGTTCTTTTAGCTGGGTTGTTGATACATTAGCATTGGATGAAGTCTCGATTTTTCTGCTGGCATTAGGTGCGATCGTCTGTTTTGATAATGCTGCAAGCGAGGTGATTGCTGCGGTTTTGAATGACTCCAATGCCACTCAGCCGACGCTAGCATTGGCGCAAAAATTATGGGAACAACCGGAAGAAATTTTGACAGTAGCCGATCCGGAACATCCTCTATGGCATTATGGCTTATTGCAGACAATTCATGATGCTAATTCGGCGATCGGTTTGGATTGGCAAAGTCCTTTAGTTGTATCTCCGCTAATCGCAAATCGCCTGTTGTTTCCTAATTCTGCTTTGCCTCAGATTTTGGTGCCGTTAAAACAGGCAACAAGCGTCAATTCGATCGGCAATCGCGCCTATCTAGCGACACTTCGATCGATCGCGGGGCGGTTGCGGGGCGATAAGTTGCGAATAGTTCCCATTCAAGCATCAAGAGGTGCGATCGTCACAGAAGTAGTTCAAGAGATTTCGCAGATTACCCAGCGAGAAGTAGTGGAATTGAAAGGAAATTTTGCCTTATGCGATAACAATAATTATCTCAAATCCTTAGTAACATTGTGCTGGTTAACCGGACGGGATTTATTGATTACGGGCGATCGCGCGGAGGTGAAAGCAGGCGAAACAAGCCGCTGTTTGCTTTCCCTGCAATCGATGCCGATCGCAATTTTTCTCGGAATTCGCGATCGCAAAGATTTAACTCATATCCCCAGCAATTTACTGCTGCCGATCGTGGAAGTTCCTCAACTATCCTACAGCGATCGGGTCAATTTTTGGCAGCAAACTTTAGGAACAACAGATCCAATTATAGCAGACTGCATTGCCGAATGTTCCCGCCGCTTTCGCTACGAAAAAGGCACGATTCAAAACATCTGTACGGGACTGCAAACACTCGATCGCGAGATCGACGAAACCGACTTAATTGCGTCCTGTCGCGCTGAATTAGACATCGATATTGGCGAACTCGCCCAAATAGTTAATCCTCGTTTTACCGCCGAGGAATTAGTCTTGCCTCCCAAACAGCAAGCTTTATTCGATGACATTTATCAAGCCATGAAATCCCTGACAGCAGTCCACTACGAATGGGGAACGGGGAAAGCTTGGAACGAATGCGGAATTTCGGTGCTATTTTCCGGACTTCCAGGGACGGGAAAAACAATGGCAGCGGAAATTTTAGCAACTAAGTTAGAACTTCCCATGTATCGAATTGACCTCTCTCAAGTTGTTAACAAATATATTGGCGAAACAGAGAAGAATTTGAAACGACTTTTTGATGTCGCCGATATTTCCGATTCGCTGCTGTTTTTCGATGAAGCAGACGCTTTATTCGGCCGCCGAACTGAAGTTAAAGACGCGCACGATCGCTATGCTAATTTGGAAATCAGCTATTTGTTGGAACGCATGGAACGCTTCAAAGGATTAGCAATTCTAGCAACCAATCGGAAAAAAGATTTAGATGAAGCGTTTTTGCGGCGATTGCGCTACATCATTGATTTTCCCCTTCCAGATGTGCGCGAACGCTTGAAAATTTGGCAGCAAGCAATTCCGAAAAAAGTCGATGCTTCCGCAATCGATTTTGATTTTGTTGCCAAACAATTTCCCCTAGCAGGTGGCAATATTCGATCGATCGTGTTTAATGCTTGTTTGCAAACCGCAGGAAACTTCAAAAATGAGCGGTCGATCGAGCCTAAATTAACTATGGAACAGATTGTGATTTGTGTCAAACGGGAGTATGACAAATTGAACCGTTCCGTAAGTCGAGAACAATTCGGTATTTATGCCAATTTAGTTGAGAGGATGAATGATGGATAAAAATGAAATTTCGATTCCATAAGTCGAGAATAATTCGGTATTTATGCCAATTTAGTTGAGAGGATGAATGATGGATAACGATCGGATTTCAATTAACAAAATCGACCTTCGCAGTCGGGGAATTCCGCCAGAAATTGCTCGTTCTGCCGTTGACGGATTGGGTGAAGCAGTGATGCAGGATTTAGTACGACAGGGGGTACTTAGATCGGGACAAATGATTCAGTTAGGCGACCTAAATTTAGAGACATTGAGTTTGACAAAAGTGGGAGATGCGATGGAAATTAGAAGCGAAATTGCCCGCGCGATCGCGCAGGAAATTGCAGCTAGAATCGGGAGGAAATAAATCATGGGCTTACTGCGAGGTGCACTGATTGAATATGCTAGCGATTTCTTTGGGTCGCTGCCTAATCTCGTCATTTTTCAGTTCAATCCCGATACTCTTACCCGCAGTTTTCAAATTCCGCAGCGTCCTACAGGCGCAGCCAGTCGAGAAACATCCCAAGCCGGGGAAATTCCGGTAGAAAGTATTAATTTTACCGCTCATTTTAGCGCTGCCGATCAATTAGATGCGGGGAATGTTATCGCCCAAGAATTGGGAATCGGTCCGCAACTGGCAGCTTTAGAAAAGATGGTATATCCCAGCAATATTATTGGTGGATTATTGGGAGAAGCACTTGATGCGATCGGGGATGCGATCGGTTTGGGAGGCAGTGATGATGTTCCCAAACAACCGATTCCTAGAGAAAAGTATCCTCAAATTCTGTTTATTTGGGGAAAAACAAGAGTTTTACCAGTCTTGTTGGAATCGATGAGTATTACCGAACAGCAATATGACAGTTCTCTCAATCCCATTCAAGCGCAAGTTGCGCTGGGTTTGAAGATTGCATCCAATCCCGACGATAAAATTGGTAAAGGGGCGCTGATGTATTCCAATGTTGCTAAAGAAGCGCAGGCGATTATTAATTTAGCAAATACAGTTGAATTGGCGATCGATCTGATTCCATTTTAAGAAGGCAAGAGGGAAAAGGCAACAGGCAACAGGCAACAGGCAACAGGCAAGAAGGAAGAAAGTGTGAAATACTAATTTTCGACTTTTAATACCAATACCTAATGACCAATTACCAATTACCAATTACCAATTACCAAAGAATTATGTTTCTAGAAACCTCAAGATATTTCCGACAAAAACAAGTTGATGTTGTTACAAAAAACGATCGCACCATCAAAGCAGTGACATTGAGACGACTTCCTACAGTTAATGGAGAACCAACTGCGATCGAAGAAAGCGATCGATTAGACATCATTGCCCAACGCCAATATCAAAACCCAACGTGGTTCTGGCATATCGCCGATGCCAACACCGAACTCGAAGCTAACGACCTAGTTAAAGAAGTAGGGAGGGTGATTCAAATTCCCAAACAATAACCAGAAATTAGTCATCAGCTATCCCGTTTATGACTCGGCGGTTGAAACCGCGTCTACACGAACAAAATCGGCCTGCGCCGATTAAAGAATAAAGGGGGCCAGAAACCCAGATTTATTATTACTAATTACCAATTACCCATTCCCCATGACAATTAACTACCGAATGTTTTTCAACAACAATCCAGCCACACGCGAACAACTCGATCGCGTTGAAGAAATTACTGTGGAACAAGAAATCGATATGGCATGGGAAGCGAGGATGCAAATTCCCATTGCTACCGATGATAAAGGCAATTGGACGGGAGAAGATGAAGACTTTCTCGCGGAATTTACTCAAGTTAGAGTCGAACTTCAAATAGGAGATAGTGCATTTGTTCCGCTAATTGATGGGCCGATCGTCGAAGCGGGCGATCGCGTGAATTCGGAACCCGGTCAAAGTATGAAAACAGTAGTAATTCAAGATGATAGCATCCGTTTGAACCGGGACGATCGCATCTTTCGATTTGACAATTTACTCGATCGTGAAATTGCCAGTCAATTATTTGAAGAAATCGAGCAAATTGCAACTACCGAAATCGAAAATACTCCCGCCCCTAGCAGCAGTTTACCGCCTGTTGTCGTCCAGCGAGGAACTGCCATGCAATTATTGCGATCGCTTGCCAGAAGACAGGGAATGCACGCCTACATTTTACCCGGAGAAGAACCCGGTCAAAGTATCGGTTGTTTTAAATCTTTTCCCACCCAAACTGATGGTTTACCGCCGCTGATTGTATTAGGGGCCGGACGCAACGTCGCAGAATTTCACCCGACAAATAATGCCCAACGTCCCGCCAGAGTTACTGCTTCTACCCTGAGTATTTTCGATAAAACTATTACCCAACGTACATCTGACTTGGGACAACTCGACTTACTCGGCGAAGAACAAACTTTTGCCAGTGAGGGAAACACGGCAACCCAAATTCTCTATCCCCGCGATGGCGATGCGGTGGATTTAGATCGAGTCGTGACAGCAGAGGCCTTGCGTTCCAGCTATTCCACTGAAGCAACAGGAACCGTCCTCAACGACGCTTATTCCGCCGTTCTCACCCCCTATCGCGTCGTCAGCGTAGCCGGAGTCAACCAACGTCGCAGTGGCGATTATCTGATTCGCAAAGTCACCCATTCTTTAACCAGGTCTTACTATTCCCAATCCTTTACCCTCCAGCGAAACGCCCGTTCTGCGGGTTCTAGCATCGGATTAGCCAATTTAGCGGGGTCTATTTTCTAATGATGACTTCAGACATGGAACAAACGATCGTCGAACTCGCCGAATTCCAGCGAGGGCGATATTTCGGCAAATATCGGGGACTCGTCCGCGATGCAGATGACCCGGAAAATATGGGGCGAATTGTAGCCCAAGTTCCGGAGGTGTATGGCGAGGAAGATTCCCCCTGGGCCTTGCCTTCGGTGCCCTTTGCCGGACAAAATCACGGCTGTGTCGTGTTACCGGAAGTGGGGGATGGCGTGTGGATTGAATTTGAAGCAGGGGACCCGTCGCGGCCCATCTGGACGGGGTGTTGGTGGGCGAGTGGGGAAATGCCGGCTGCTGCGGGAACTCAAACGAGAGTTTTGGTGACTTCGGCAGGGCATAAATTAATTTTGGACGATGAGGGATCTAAGGTGCAACTTCTCCATTCTGGAGGTGCAGAAATTACTCTTACCGACACCGAAATTAAGTTCAAAATTGGTTCAACTCAATTAGTTCTCTCGGCAAGTGGAGTCAATGTTAATAATGGTTCATTCGAGGTACGTTAAATAGTTGACAATTACCAATTACCAATTACCAAGTACCAACTACCCATTACCAATTACCAAAATGCCAAACTACTTAACAACAAACAGCACAATTCTTTGTCCTCACGGCGGCAGGGCAAACTTATTAACGGCCAATACCAAAGTTTTTGCTAACGGTTCGCCCGTACTTTTAGAGTCGGATATTCACCCAGTTATCGGTTGTCCTTTTACCCTTCCGGGCGGCAAACCTTCGCCCTGCATCCGCATCGAATGGTCTGCCGCATCGATCGAGACTGCTGCTAATAGTACGGCCCCTCTTCTGAAAAACAGTATCGGTAAATGTTACAGCCCTGAAAACCTAATTCAAGGTGTGGCAACGATTGTGAACGCGCAGATGAAAGCATCATGTTTGTAAACAAAGTAGTTTGGATCGAGGCAACGATATCTAACAACGATTCGCGAAGTTGGGTTCGCTATCGTTTAACCCAACCTACAAAATCTTTTTTAGAATTAACCGCAGAGGGCACAGAGGGCGCAGAGAGAAGAGGGAGAATTTAAAGCAGACAGTTAACCCGGATTTGATATTAGTCCCAATAACCAATAAGTAATAAGCAATGACTGACAACAAACATTTATCATTTCCATTCCGCATCAATTCTAACGGTCGATCGGCGCAAGTTCAATCCCTAGAAGCGCACGTTCGAGATGAGTTAATTCAATTAATTCTCACTAATCCTGGAGAACGGGCATTTTTACCTGAATTTGGCGGTGGAGTGCGGCGGTTAGTGTTTGAAAATGCTAGCGAAACGATCGCGGGCGTCACTAAAGCGAGGATAACTCAAGCTATTTCTCGGTGGTTGGGACATCGAGTTACTTTGGAAGATTTGCAAGTGGCGATCGATAATTCAACGCTGGAAGTGCAAATTCAGTATCGCATAGCTGGCACAAAAGATAGTCGGATTATGAAATTTCAACGCAATGGTGAAGTTTAGGGAGCAAATTTGATGATAATTAAAAATCAAGAAGCGCTTAACGAACGGGCAAATAATTTAGGTGCATTTAACGGCATCCGATTGGTTTTGGTTTCGCTATCTCCTGCTGTCAATCCGACACAAGCAATTCTGGATGTTTATTTTTATAACAACAACCAACTTAATAATATTGTCGGCGAAATCGCAGCGAATCCAGCCCGCGCTAAACAGATTTTTCCGATCGCGGGCGGTCATCGAATTTTAGGCGGTTCGCTGACGGGTGAGGTGCAAGTTTTTGCTGTTGCCGCAGATGTAGAAAATAACCAAATTTTACGTTTGACTGTGAGTCCGATCGGCGATTATTCAACTTATACTTTAAGCGTTGTTTATGGCAATATCGACCCAATTTTTAGCGAAATTGGGTTCAAATTCCGTCCCGGATGTTTCAATAATTGTGCGCCTGATTGGGATGCACCTTCTAAACCGAAATTAAATCCCGCGATCGATTATTTAGCCAAAGATTACGACTCATTTAGCCATACCTTACTAGCTTGGATGGTGAATCGAGTTCCCGGCTGGCAACCCACGAGTGAAGCCGATCTCGATCGAGTATTATTATCCTTATTTAGTGTCGCCGCCGATGAGTTAAGCGACTATCAAGATCGGGTGATGAATGAGGCATATTTAGCAACTGCCAGAAAGCGCGTTTCTGTGGCACGTCACGCCCGTTTGATGGACTACCACATTCACCAAGGAAATCAAGCAAATACTTGGTTAGCATTGCAAGTTAGTAACGCATTCGATCTGATAAAAGGTTTTGTAGTTTGGGCGGGAGAGGATTTTTTAGATGCTACCTCAGTTGTCTTTATAACTCGTCATAAACAAGCCGTTGACCCCTTGTTAAATCAGATGAGTTTGTACACCTGGAGTGATGCAATTCCGGCATTAGCAGCAGGAAGTACGAGTGCAGATTTAAAACTTTCACAACCGGGAGAAATCCAGGCAGAAACGGTGAGAGACTCGATTAAAAATGGCAAGATTACTCACCTTCTGATTCAAGAACATAAGAATCCTCTAACTGGAGAAACGCGAGGACGAGATCCAACTCGACGACAACTGCTGAAACTGATATCTGAAAAGACAGAAAAGAAACAAGATCCGGTAACGAGTGAGTGGTTTGTGCGAGTTCATTGGGAAGACAAGGATAAGTTACAACGCAATTATTGTTTCACGATTGATTGTCTCGCCAGCGGTACTCCGACATCAGTTGAAAATGTTTCTTTGTTTCACGGAAATTTGGTACAGGTCTATCACGGTCGTCCAGTCTCTATGAGTTTCCAAGAGTTAGATGAATCTTTACCGTTGATTCCAGAACCACCTCTATTTTACACGAGAACCAAAAAACAGGAAGCAATTTGTCAACTTCCGTTTATTCCTTTAGCCTATCTCGATACGCCTCCCGGCGGTGAAGTGCCGCCAAAATCAACTTTAGAAATAGAAGTAGAAGTCGATGGCAGTCGAGATAAATGGAATGAATTTATTGACTTAATTCACAGCGATGATAGCGATGAAAGGGGCGATCGCTTTGTGGTAGAAACTGATGAATTAGGACGCAGTTTAATTCGCTTTGGTAATGGTGTGAATGGGAAGCAATTACCCGATGGTGCGATCGTCCATTGTACCTATCAAGTCGGACGGGGATTAGATGGCAATGTTGGCGCGGATTCTTTACTGCATTTCGATAACAATCTCTTTCCCCAAGTGAAGTCTTGTTGGAATCCTTTTGATGTCACCAACGGACGAGAACCAGAACCAGTTACCGAAATTTTGCGTCGCGTTCCGCAAGCGTATCGCTATCGGCAATTAAGAGCAATTACTCTCCAAGATTACGAAAATCGCGCTGCTGAATTGCCGGATGTTTCTAGGGCATTTGCCCAATATCGATGGACTGGAAGTTGGCGAACCGTGCAAGTTGCGATCGATCCAATTGGCACGACAACTTTAACAGATGAATTGCGCAAAAAAGTTGCCCGCCACCTGGAAGCAGTACGTTTAATAGGAGAAGATTTAGAGATTCGATCGCCCCGATTTGTGCCTTTAGATATCAAAGTTTTTCTTTGCATTCATTCCGACTATTGGGTTGAGGATATTCGCTTTATTTTGGAACAAGAATTCTCAGAAGGTTATACACCTGACGGACGAAAGGCATTCTTTCATCCCGATCGCTGGACGTTCGGACAAGCATTGAGAATTAGTCAAATTATTGGTGCAATACAAGCCATTCAAGGAGTGGCACACGTAATTGAAGTGCAGTTAAAACGCTGGAATGAAGTAACACCTGGAACGCAGGAGGTTATTGAAGTTCGAGGCAATGAAATCATTCAAGTTAAAAACGATCGCGATCGACTAGAAGGTGGTTTCATCAAATTTGAAATAGGAGGAGGAAGACAATGACAAAAGATTGCCGTAACGATTGCGTAGAACCCTTGGATTTTCCGAAAAAGATTTACAATCGATCGGGATTATCTCACATCGACTATCGCATCGGAACCTATGCAGATTTTCGAGAAGCCATGTTTCGGAAATTGAATCAAAATGAAGTCCTAAAAAATTGGACGCATCGAGAATCTGACGATCCGGGAATTGCTTTACTCGAAGGCGTGGCAGTTTTGGGAGATATTCTGACATTTTATCAGGAACTCTACGCCAACGAAGCTTTTTTGCGCACGGCACAATGGCGCGAAAGTATTGCCGATTTAGTAAGATTGTTAGGCTACCAACTTTCTCCGGGAGTGGGCGGCAAGGCAACTTTTGCATTCAAATTTAAAGGCGATAAACCGATTGTTGTTCCGGCGTGTTTTCCTCTGAAAGTTCAGTTAAAAGATATAGCGCAAATCATTGACTTCGAGACGATCGCGGAAACTATTGCTTATCCCGAATTAAGTGAATTTAACCTGTATCGTCCTTATCTGATTCCTGACATCAAAAATGGAACAAATTCTTTTTCGATCGAAACAGCGATTTTAAAACAACAGAATATTGAGTTAAATAAAAAAGATCGGCTGTTGTTGGCGATCGATCCCAAAAATCCGATCGCCAAACGCCAAATTGTGGTAATTAAGGAGATAAAAGAACGATTCGATCGCACGGAAATTCACATCGAAGGCAGTTGGCAATCTGGATTTGCTGGCAAGGAAGTTTATGCTTACAAACTGGGAAGAAGTTTCAGACATTTTGGTCACAACAGCCCTCCGAGTTTTGTGACTGTACAAGGAGAAAGTACCATCACAAAAATTGTTCCTTTTAGTCGCAAAATAGGTTCGTATTTTCGTTTTGACGCCGACCGAATTGTTAGTGAAGTTTCAAGTCAAGAATTGGGCAGATTGAGTTTCCAAGAAACTAGAAATCGAAGTGTTTCGATCGACCAATTTCAAGATATTCAAGTGAATTGGTTGTCAGATAAGGCGGATGTTCCCACACTTGCCTTTAATGTAATGCCGCTTGATGCAGAAGTAGACGATTTATCCGTCGGTGCGACTTTACTGATTCAGTTGCAACTGAGTAGCAAACTCGCTGGTATTGGCATCGAATATTTGTTTGAGAGAAAGATCGATAAAATTTACCAAAATTCCCTAACTTGGGGTGCAGTAACAGCCGGAACTACTCTTATTGAGATCGATGCCGAGATAGCCTCTGGAAATTTAATCTATACCGATATTCGCACGATCGAATTTCTAGAAGTTATTGGAAAATCGTTCCAATTACAAAGCGTGTATCGAGAAGCATCTACTCCAAATCCAACCAAATTACTTTACTTCGGAAACTCCCAAAATTACAAACAACTTGACAAAAGAACATTGGCTTTTGTTAAATCAGATGGCACTCATGAAATGCTGACTGCCAGCATCGACAAAATTGAAATTGATGCCGATAACAGCGTCAAACTGCGTCTTGTCTACTTACCGGATATATCTCAAAATTTCAGCAGCCAAGATTTTCCCTTACTCGCCGAACCAAAAGTTACAGTTTACGGCAACTTAGTCGCAGCAAACCAAGGTAAAACTGAGAAAGAAGCCGTTTTAGGAAATGGCGACAGCCGGCAAAAATTTCAAACATTCAAACTGCCTAAATCACCGTTAACTTATCACAACTTACCTGGTGAAACTCCCCCCGAAGTTCCCGAATTGCAAGTTTATGTGAACGATATTCTTTGGCAACGAGTTTCCAGCTTATTTAACCGCAAACCCGACGCAGAAATTTACATCGTCCGCGAAGACGCTAACGGCGACAGTTGGGTGCAATTTGGTGATGGGAAAACAGGCAAACAATTGCCATCGGGAGTTAAAAATATTGTTGCCAAATATCGCACGGGAATTGGCGCTTATGGCGCACTAAAACCCGAAACCAAAGTTCAAGCTAGTGGTAGATTAGATAAACTCGATAAAATTCATCTTCCCGGCATTGTCACAGGCGGTGAAATACCCGAAAGTGGCGAGAATGCTAAAGAAGCCGCACCGGGAAAAATTCAAAGTCTCGATCGCATCGTCAGTTTACAAGATTTTGAAAGCGAAACTTTAGCAATTCCTGGAGTTTCTAAAGCATTAGCAACCTGGGATTTAGTTGATAACGTTCCCAGTGTAGTTGTAATTGTTTTAATGGAAACCGGGCGCGATCGAGAATTTTCAGAAGTAGCAAAAATTCTGTCGCATTACAACCGCTGTCGGGGTTCTCAACGATTCCCGATCGAGGTTCGGAAGGGCGATCGAAAATACGTCTCGATCGCCGCCAATGTGGCGTTTAATCCCACCTTTCGCCAAGAATTAGTTTCAAAAGCCATTCAAACAGCTTTGGGCGTTACAGGCGAAAATAACGGGCTATTTGCTCTCAAAAACCGCCGTTTCGGACAAAAAGAATACGCTACTCGCATTGCTGGCGCAATTCAAAACGTAGCAGGCGTATTGTGGGTTGAAGTGACAGGTTTCATCTCCCTCGGCGAAGCAGAAGATCCGGCGACGATCGATCTACCAGAACCGATCGAACCCAAGCCAAATATTTCCTGTACTAATCAACAAATTCTCAGTTTATATCCCGCACATCTCAAGATAAATCCTGTTTCTCCTCCATCTTCAAAACCTTGCTAACCCATCAAATATCAACTTGCAACCGCAGATAAAGGCAGATAAACGCAGATAAACGCAGATAAATTTCATCAACTGTCAACTTGCAACCGCAGATAAAGGCGGATAAACGCAGATAAACGCAGATAAATTTCATCAACTATCAACTGTCAACTGTCAACTGTCAACTGTCAACTATGAACCCACTATACGATCGACTCCCTGAAATTTACCGCGTCAAAGACCAGGAACAAACCCCGCCCGGTCAACTGGAAAACTATTTGGCGATCGCAGATTTTATCTTTGATGAAATTCACGAAAATATCGAGTCTCTCTATCACGATTTATTTATCGAAACCTGCGAAGATTGGGTAATTCCTTACATCGGCGACTTATTAGGAACCAGCCATCTGAAAGGCGACCCTCGAACGCTGCGTGCCGATGTTGCAGATACTATTACTTTACGTCGCCGCAAGGGAACTTTGGCAAGCATTGAACGCTTGACTTACAACTTAACTCAATGGGGAATTCATGCTGTCGAATTGCGTGAAAATTTGGTTTGGAATCAGCATTTAAATCACCAACGACCGGATATTGGAGGTAATCCGCCTTATGCCGCAGCGACGCGATATACTCCCATTCGAGGCGGAACTGTGACTTTGCGAGATCCGGCGATGTTGAGTTTACTAAATACTCCCTTCGATCCATTTGCCCGTATTCCCGATTTGAAACCACCAACTATCGGGAATATCCGGTATAACTTGCCTAATTTGGCAATTTTTCTGTGGCGACTCAAAGATTATCGGGTGAAGTTTACCAAGCCAATTGTGACAATTCAAGCAACAGGTACGGTAGAACCTGGAGAAGCAACTCACGTTGTTCGCGTCTACGTTCATCCCCTCGGCGACCCCGTTCGACTGTTTAATACTTATCAATTCGATCCTGACAAAGATCCGCCTGTAATTACTCAACTCGACGCCACACCAGGACCGATCGCCACCGCAAGATTAACGACTAATTCAGCAGCAGGAAAACCGGAAAAATATCTGGCGATCGACACTTACAATCCCACTAATTTTAACATTTCCTCTCTCGATATTTCCGAGGTAGGTTTGCAACTTCATTTACCCGAACCAGAGTTTACCGTAACTGATTTATCAAAATGGAAAATTCGCGGTGAAAATCTGTGCAATTGGGAAACAGGAATACAACCGCCACTTAAAGATCGAGAAATTGCGATCGATCCAATTATTGGCAGAATTGCGATCGGCGTTGGCAATTTGGAATTAGCAACTGCACTTGAAAATCACCTATTGCTAACTTATACTTACGGCGCAGTTGGACCAGTCGGCGCGCATCCCATATCGCGCACTTTCCCCAAGAAATGGGATGAGGAAACTGTTGTTATCAAACCAGTTAATCTTGTTAATGGTAATACCTTAAATGCAGCACTTGACAACATTCAAAATGAAACATCTCCGGTGGTTATCGAAATTCGAGACAGTCGCGTTCATGTTTTGGATTTAAGTGCGATCGCGGGAACTGTTGACGAAGATGGCGGATTCAATTTACAACTCAATCGTACCCTAATTATCCAAGCAGCCGACGGACAAAGACCGATTATCAAACTCGTGCAACCCCTGCGCGTTCGTCCCATAAATATTGCGGCAGCAGGCAATTTAACCCTGCGATTAGAAGGACTGTATTTAACGCGAGATGAATCGTTTCCCGTAGATGCGCCACTCATTGCCAGAAGCGCGATCGATCGCCTTGAAATTGTCGGTTGTACCCTCGATCCAGGCGGTCAAAAACTTCTCGATGGGACGGCAGCAGGAAAGCGAAAAGCACTGCGTACTTCTCTAAAATTACTGCAAAACTATGGGTTTAGTGAAGCTGATGAAAAGACATTCGATCGAACTCCTGAGATTATTTTAAAACGATCGATCGCAGGTTCTTTACTTCTCGATCGGGGCTATAGTCTTTCTCTATCCCACTCCATTATCGATGCTGGAAAAGGCGTAGGTGATGACCCAGAAACTAGCTTTGCAGTATCTAATGCGACTAATCCAGAAAAAGATTGGGGGCCGCCAACTCAAGTTAATGGTATCACCGTTTTCGGACGAATGCGAGTCGAACAAATTAGCGGCAGAAGCGGAATTTGGGTTCATGCGTTGGAAGTTTTAAACAATCAAATCGGCTGCATTCGCTATAGCTATTTTTCTGGAAAAGATGACCGCTTACCTCAAAATTTAGGCTGCGTTACGGGCAGCGAAGCCAAACTAAGATTTGTCAGCGAAATGTTTGGCGAAGCCGCCTACGGACAACTCGATCGCACTTCCGATTTTCGGATTCGAGAACGAGGTTCTGGAGACGATGAAATGGGAGCATTTGGATTTTTATTAGAAGCACATAAATGGCGCAATTTACAAATTCGTTTTCGAGAATTCATGCCAGTTGGAATTAGACCGCTATTAATTCCAGTTACTTAAATCACCTATTAACAACACCGGAGAGAAACAATGAAAGGCGATTTTTCGAGATGGGACCAAATTCAAAAGCAAAATCTTAATGGTGTTTTGCACCAACAGGGACGAGTTTTGCTCGATCGGGATTGGAACGACCAAACCCAACTAACAATAGACTGGCAAGATGGTGCTGCAAAACAAATTATTGGGGCGAACGTTGCCGCAATTTCGGCTCAGGAACCTAACGCATTTAAGGTGATTCATGCAACCGTAAATGATGGCAAAGTAAAGCTGAAAATTAACTCGGGTCAAGGATGGGCAGATGGTTTAGCAGTTACTTTACCGGGGGAATTAAAAGTTACGCATACGGCAACTTATCTCGAACCACCAATTCAAGACCCGTCAGGTAAAGTTTCAGAAATCAAAAATGGTATTCGGGATGCAGTGATTCTGGAAGTTTGGCGAGAAGAACTAAATGGTTTTCAAATGCCCAATCTGTTAATCGAACCCGCATTAGGAGGCCCCGACACTACCGAACGAGTTCTCACATCAATGCGCTTTCGCTTGTTTAGATTAGCGACAGATGAAGACTGTCACAATATCACCGATAAGTTAAAAGATGGCGTTGATAATAAGGGCAAACTCAAGGTTTCTCTGCAAGAGACAATTGAAACAGGTGGCGATTGTCCGGTAGTGGAAGGTGGCGGCTATACGGGATTTGAACACCAACTTTATCGCATCGAAATTGCGCAAGTAAACGGTATTCCCACGTTCAAATGGTCGCAATTTAACGGCGGTTTGGTGGGGCGAGGAGAATTTAAAGTAGAAGGAACCAACAAGAGAATTCAACTGACAGCAAACGACCAGGCTATTAAAATGTCGGGGTTGACCGATTTTTACTTGGAAGTCGTCAAATTGGATAAAGAACAGGGTTTCTGGCGCGTGATTTACGGTGCGGAAGTTACCTTAAATGGTGACGATTTGGCAGTGTCAAATGAGCGCTATTTTGAGCCAGCTTTACCTTCGGGAAAAGTGTTTTTTCGCCTGTGGAATGGGATAAGTGCGATCGCATCTTTCCCTAAAGTAACACCACCCGCAGAACCTAAAGAACTCCGGGACGGCATCCGCCTGGAATTCGACAATCCCAATACAACAACCTATTATCGACCTGGAGATTATTGGACGTTCAAAGTACGTGCGGGAGAAATTGTTAATGATGAAATTCTCATCAATAACAAACCCCCGCAAGGGATTGAATATCATCGAGTTCCTCTCGCCGAGTTAAACTGGACTCAAGATTTAGAAAAAGGCATCTCATTTGAAGACGGACAAATTGAGGATTGTCGCGATGTTTTCCGCCCGCTAACTCAACAAAATGGGTGTTGCACGTTTGCCGTTGGCGATGGTAAAACGAGTCATGGAGATTTTGATTCGATCGAACAAGCATTAAGACATCTTCCTAAGTCGGGCGGCAAAATCTGTCTGTTACCCGGACTCCATGAAGCTAACGTTCTCATTAAAGGAAAGCGTAATATCAAAATCGAAGGATGCGGCAAACACACTCGCGTGATTCCTCGCAAAACAACTCGCAATTCCTCGATTTTCCGCATTATCGATTCAGAATGTATTGCCCTACTCGACATGGATTTAGTCACCCTCGGAGGAACTGCGATCGTTCTTGAAGCAACTGAAATTGGGAATCTCAAAGAAATCGAAATCGGACACAACCGAATTATTTCCTGCAAAGAAGCTATCCACGTCAAGCGAGGACTGAATATCCACATTCACCACAACAAAATTAGGATGTTGGATAAATTAGAGGCGGGAGTTGCGATTTACTTAACGGCAGAAGATAGCCTTATAGAACGCAACGATATCGGCGTAATTCCGGCTGAACAAACACCGCCCTCCGACAATCCGAATGGTGGCGAAACTCCCGATCCAAGCGATCCATGTGCCAACTTAGAAATCGTTTATAGCAACATTCCTGCTTTTGTGGCTTACATCGATCGAATTTGGCTGACACTTTTATTTATCCCTCAAAATCCCTTTAAAGCGCTTGGAGGCATTCAAATTGCTGGCGGTTCCGAACGAGTCAAAGTGTGCGAAAATACAATTAATGGCGGTGCGGGAAATGGGATTGCTTTGGGAACTTCACTGGCTAAATTTTTGGAAGAGGTAGAAGAAATTCCAGAAGAAGAGGAAAAGTCGATCGCACACAAAGATGGCAATTTGTGGGGTCGTGTCACGTCTGAAGAAAGGGGAGTTAATGGTATCTCTTTGGTATTTGAAAGTAAAGATGGCAAAACATTCTCAACCCAAACTGATGATGAGGGTGACTTTGTAATTCGAGAGGTTCCGGCTGGGGAATATAGTGTTACGATCGCGACTCCCGGTTACAAAATCCAAGATATTACTGCACGACGTGAAGAAGAGTTTGGCATCAGCCAGAACATTAGCGTTGTGGAAGAAGAAATCGATTTGGGCGAACTGCTTGCTTTTATTTACGACATCGAAATCGATCGCAACGAAATTTCCCGCATGGGACTATCAGGAATTGGCATCCCTCGCGTCGATTTGCCTGATTCCTTACCTAAAACTGTGGCTCGTCAGTTAAGAAATTTGCTCCGATTGCTGGCTCTTTTTGGCAATCCAATTGTCGGCCTAGGAATTCAGGAAAATCACATTTTTAACTGTTTCCAAAATCCTCTAAATGAAACCTTGCGAACTGAAATTAAAGTCAGAGGATTTGGTGGAATTTCCCTCGGTATGTGCGCCAATCTTACCATCGATCGCAATCGCATTGAAGCCAATGGAACCAGCCATATCAATCCCGTATGTGGCATCTTTGTCACCTACGGCGAACAGATGGATATTAATCGCAATTCGATCGCGGAGAATGGTGAATTAACTAATACCACAGGCGATTTATTTTTTGGCAGGAGAGGTGGTATTGTTATAGGAGCCTCATCCTTCCCAATTATCAGCTCGATCTCAACTTCTTTGATTGCTACTAAATCTATTGTAGGTGTAGCGAACAGCAGCACACTGCTGGGACGACCCGCCGCACGAGTGCATGACAATATTGTCAATCAACCTGCGGGTCAAGCATTAACTATTTTCGCGATCGGACCTGTTTCAGTTGTCAGCAACTATTTCAATAGCGAACTATCTGGAATAGAGTTTTTTGACCTTCTTGCTGGAGCAGTTTTAATCGTCAATTTAGGCGGATTAAATCGACTGGGAACGGCGGGAATTGGTGGCATTAACGCATCCCCTGGTGCATTCTCTGGCGCTGAAAATATCAACAGCTTTGTCGCCCCCAAAAAGTCCGAACCTAACCTGCTATTTCCAGACGGCAATACTCTATTTAACAACAATCAAACGCGATCGGGAATCAAAAATACCAGCCTCACCAGCCAATGGATTTTCTCCATCGATGACATTGGATTTAACGGAAATCAATCCGAATGCTTAGGCGGCATCCCCATACAAAAGACAGGAATCCTTGCCATGAATACCGTGCTTTGGGCAACAACCTTACGAGCTAGCGACAGCCGATTTAAAGAAATTATAGAAGTCGGACAACGTAATTCTGTGAGAGTCTCCCTGCTGACTTTGAGTATACTGATGAATAACACCACAACTAATCAGGGCGACCACTGCATCTTTGCTATCAATACCTTGAATGCGATCGCCAGCCCGCCGTTAGTTACTGCTGGCAATCAAGTTGTAGATGCCAGATTTTGCGAACAGTTCTTTAGACCGCAGCCGAATTAATTCTACTATCGAGTCCGAAGTACCCATTCAATGTTAGATTGCCGGTTGCCGATTTTAAATTCAAGTCACCAATCTCACCAATCAATTATTCATGATTCACATCTCAAACCTCAAATCTCAAATCACCCATTACCAATTACCCATTACCCATTACCCATATGAACGATAAATTTCCCTCCGAAGGTATCGCCCAAATTCTTAAAGCCTTTACCGACGCAGGTTCTGAAAACATCAATGCCTTACAACAAGTCCGAGACGTGCAAGTTGTCATGGGTTCCCTGCTGCAACACGAAGCCAAACGATTGGAGAAAAAATTGGGCAAAGACAACCCGCGATCGCAACAAATTCAATCCACCATCAAACGCAATCAAGCTATTGCAAAAGATTTAGAAGTTGAATTAGAAATTGCTAAAATTCGCGTTCCTGAAGTTGACCAAAAAGACTCGCTGATTCACGGTCGCGTTGTGGATGAAAATCGACGCGGTTGGTCTGGTTTGGTAGTGTTTCTCGCCGATGTTCGAGGAAACATTATCCGCGCCCTCGGTAAGGCAGAAACTCAAGATTCAGGCTACTACGCACTGATAATTAATGCTGCAACGCTTAAAAAAGCAGCACAATTTATTAGAGAGGGCGTTTTTGTTGTTATTGCTAACTCCAGAGGTGAGTTAATCTACCGCCATCAAGACCTGTTAATGTTAGAGGGGGGCGATCGCATTTTAGTAGAAGATATCGTACTCAAGCGATCGGATATAACATCACCTATTTGCGAAACGCCTTCTGTATCGAATACCAAAGATGCAAATTCGCGATCGTCCGATTCTGTCAATGTTTCCGAATTCGCTGCGGATGTTTGGGTGGCGCGAGGACGGGTTGTCGATGAAAACGGTGAAGGTATTGGAGGATTAGTGGTGAGTTTGTTCGATCGCGATCTCGTTTTCTACGATCGTCTGGGAACCACCCAAACAGATGAGAATGGTGAATTTACAATCACCTACCGCACTGCAGATTTTCAAGATTTATTTGATGCTAATCCGGATCTGTATTTGAAGATTTTGGATGCTGAAGGTAATACTCTCTACTCTTCACAAGAAGCTGTGCGATGCGAAGCCGATCGAGTTGAGGTATTCGAG
>JBOFTL010000016.1:0-1871 GCA_051652045.1 Microcoleus sp.
CGACAAACATCGAGTACAAATCCAGATACAACACATTTTCAGCACTGGCAATATCTTTAAGTCGGCGGTTAATGTCTCGAATCCGGCTGTTAGGAATAGTCAGGAGGCGATCGCGATTTTCCCAAGTAGTTTGTTCGGCACTGTGCGGCAAAATCGACTGCACTACGATCTGAGTTTTGGGGTGAGCCCAACGCAAATCGCGGACGATCTGTCGCAGGTTGTTAGTAATACCTTCATCGCTAGTGCCGCGCAACAAATCGTTAATTCCGATCATCACAAAAACCGCATCCGGCTGAGCGCGATCGAACAACTGCAAGCGCTTCAGCAATCCCGCCGAAGTCTCTCCCGACAGCCCTTGATTTAGCCAAGTGCGATCGACTGGCAACAGTTTAGTTGGGAACCACATACTCAGAGAATCTCCAGCCAAAACAGTCAGCCTTGGAGGTTTGTTTGCCGCCACAGCCTCAGCTTCCCGCGCCAACTGAGACACCCACTGCTGGTAAGTCCACTTGTGGCGCTGTCCCGGTACTGGCGAGTCTTGCACGACCTTGACAGGTTTCACTGGCGGTCGAATTTCTTCTTCAATGCTAGCGGTAGTGACAGCAGCGCTAGCTGAGGAGTTGTCCGGCAATTCCTGTCCCCGCAGCATTAGTTGAACGACAGTGACTATCAGTAACCCGTTAGTTACTAGGGATAGCAAAGCCCAAAACGGAACAGGTTTCGATCGGCTAAATCTCAGCCTTGATAGAGAACTATCAGTTCTAACTCTGCTGATTCCTCCAAATTTCTCCATAAACTCAGGCGATTTGCAGATATCACACCAAACAATCGGCACCGCAGCGCTGCATCTAAATTTTACCGATCGACTTTTGCCTCAATTACAGTAAAAACCTGTCGCTGTAAAGTGTTTGGGGCGACGGCGATGCAGAACCTTGCAGTTGCGGACTACTCTACCACAAAAAATCTGCGTGCTGCGGTTTCTCGGTTAAGACTTGCGCGCGATCGATCTCCGGGATGCGGTTTCGGCCAAATCCTCCCGCCGCGTCAAGTAGAGCTATCCTGCGGGAATCGCTGCACTTCTCCCGATCTGGACAGAGGCCGATCGGACACCGCTCGGGGTGAAGTTAACCAAAGGAATTATATCAACCAATGCGGAGTTCATCAATATTTGGCTCGTTTCCGACAATTCCTCCTCCCTCGCTGTCAGCATTGGTCGGAGGATTGTCGTCAACTGGTGCGCAATTCATCCGGTCGTTTCCGCTTAGCGGTAAGACGTGAGGATTCTTGCTATCTCAAGTGACCCTCCCACACTAATTGCAAGCAATATAGTTTGGGCATTCGGGCCGAACTAGCTAAAGTTTAGTTTTCCCCCCAGCAAAACTGCCGTGACCGCCTTCGCTTCTGCCGCCCAAGCTGCTTTCTTTGACAAACCCAGTGTAGGCTTCCATGCCGTGTTCGCCAATATCCAAACCTTCTGCTTCCTCTGCTGCAGTAACTCTAATACCCAGCGTAGCTTTGAGAGCCACCCAGAAAATCGTACTCAGCAGCACGGTTATGCCACCTACAGAAGCAATGCCGAGTAACTGCGCCCCGAGTTGACCGAAACCGCCACCTACCAACAATCCTGCTGCCGGGCCAGCAGTGTAGATTCCTGTATTGGGACCGTCGGCAAACAACCCAACTGCCAGAGTTCCCCACACACCGCAGACTAGGTGAACGGAAGTCGCGCCTACTGGATCGTCAATTTTCAAGTTGTCGAAGAAAGTGACGGCGAAAACGACTAAAATGCCGGCGATCGTGCCGATAATCGCAGAATTAGGAACGTTGATCCAAGCGCAGCTAGCGGTTACGCCAACTAAGCCGGCGAGGAT
>JBOFTL010000017.1:0-3728 GCA_051652045.1 Microcoleus sp.
ACTATCTGTATCGGAGACAGAGATACTATTGCCGTTTGTAGCAGAGAAGATGCGAGGAGTATTTTGAGTTGTGGTTGCTGTGCCAGTATCGGTAGTAATATCGAGACTCCAACTAGCAATAACTCCTGGAATAGTAGCACCGGATGCCCTACCATTAGCTTGGTCGGCATCAACCGCATACAATTTCCAAGTACCGTTAGGGTTAGTTTTGTTAAAAACAGAAAGAGTCTCACCGTAAGGCCCTTCTGGTGCTCCTGTTGGCGTACCGGGGGGTAAAGCTAAGGAGTAAACACCGCGCAAACCGTTTATTGAATAATTTGTCGGCTTGTAAGTTCCTGAAGCAATGGTTGGTGGAAGGGTTGGGGGTGGAGAAGCAAGAAAAGATGCTGAATTATCATCGAATTTCAGCGTAACATTATTGAGCGGTGCAGAGGGAACATGAGACATCAACACCACATTTTGTCCCTCTGGACCAACTAGCAATAGGTTGATTATTTGCGATGAAGCAGTGAAGCCCTCATAAGTTTGGACATTGTTGAGAGTGAGAGTAACCTTATCTGCTTTTCCCGTCACGCCGGAAACGTCAATAGCAGAGGGATAAGGTGTAGCTAAAACGTTATAATTAGGTATTATCCCGCTGTTGATGGTGGTGTTGAGGGTAATGTTGTTAGGGTTAGTTGTGGTAGTAGTTATTCTTCCCGGTACGGTGTTTATTGGCGATCGATTCCGAAGAGAAAATTCCGAGGTATCACCTGTAGTTTTGTTGGTAGCAGTAGCAGCGAGAAAGGGTTTGCCTGTTACTGGAGTATACGGAAAATTGATGTTAGCATTGCCAGCGCTATCTGTAGTAACATCTTGGAAACCTAGAAAAGTTTCACCTTGACCTGCACCTGCCGAATTATAACTGGTATTGGCAAACAATTCGACACGGAAGTTGCTGTTAGGAGTGCTGTTGAGAATTCCCCTAACTGTGTTGCCGCTAACTGAGGTCAAAATAGGGTAATTTTGCAAGTTGTTGCTGCCTGTATCCGCATCACCTAAATCGTTAGGAGTGACGCCAGTAGTACCGATTAGATCGATACCTAATGCTTTGTTATTAAAAATCCTATTCCCTTGGATAGTGTGACTGCCGATATTTCCAGTAATCTCAATACCGCTGCCTTTATTGTTAGCAATGACATTGCCTTCTCCAGGTGCTGTGCCACCTATGATAGTATTATTCGTATCTTTTTTGCGAATGATAAAAATACCGCTGCCATCATTACCCAAATCTATTGTACCCGTTGAATCTGTACCGATGTAGTTGCCAGTAATTCTAGTATTGCTGGCCGGCCCTGGAATAACAATGCCTCCTATTGCTAAATTAGTGTTACCAGAAATGACGTTACGCGAGATAATAGTACCTGTGATAGGAGCAGGATTGGGATTCGGTTCGGAAGGATTGCCTAAATCGCCTATCCAGATGCCACTCCTAGTGTTACCTACAGCAGCAGTACCGCTAATATCAGTGCCGATATAGTTGTCTTGAATGGTATTGTTATTACTCTCTACAAAAATCCCGTAGCCAAAGGGTAAAAATGGTGCTTTTCCAAATCCATTAATAACTAATCCCTGAATGGTACTGCCACTGGAATCTTCCTGATTTCCCAAATAACCCCTGCTCAATTCTATACCACTAGGATTGTTGGGCGAAAAGTTGATACTACCAGATGTTTGTACTAAACTGCCATTGAGTTCGATAATTGGTTTTCCTGCATATCCAGGTTGAGATTTGCCATCGATAATCACTGGACTGATAATGGTAGGTAGTGCTTGAGTACCCAGGGTAATTGTATGAGGGCCAGTACCGGGAATGTTAAAGTTAATTGTGTCTAATCCGAAATTGAAATTGGCTTGTTGAATCGCACTTCGTAGAGAACCCTCACCGCTATCCAAAGTATTAGTAACCCTATAGATAGCCAAAACAAACGCATAATTTTGCATCGCGTCTGACTCGAATGCTAGGGGCGATTTAACGCTGCCGATTTTGGTTTCTAGTTCCCAATTGCCACCTAATTTGGCACTTCCCGTGAGATGTTTGGATGCGGCGATATTTGCACCAGTGAGGGATGCAAGGCGGTGGAGGAAGCTATTAGCATATATGCCTAGTTCGTTGAATTCTCCGGGGATTAAAACTTTTGGTGTGACATCGAAACCGCCGGGGGTTGAAACCCCCGTCTCATAGCGAAAGTCCTCTAAACAGGACTGAATAATTTGATTATTTTCAGTCGGTTTCAACCGACTTTCGCTATGAGACAGGGAATAAATTCCCTGGCGGACTTTCGGATAAACGCGAGATCCTACTGCTACATTACAACCGTAAATTAAAATATCTGCATCAACTGTTAAAGCCCGCCGCCACTGCCGCAATTGCTGGCTGTAAATTTCCAGATGATCGATAGATAGTCTGGTTTTTCCCAGTTGCAAACTTCCCGGTTCGCCGTGGGAAACTAGATGAATGCTGCTAATATTGGTGCGATTCGCTAAGACTTCGCTAATTTGTGCGATTCCATCTCTCTCGGAGTTGAGAATTATTGCTTCTATTCCTAATTTCACTCCATCTAAGAGTGTTTTATAGTCCTTTACTGCTGCATCGATAAATACTATTGTATTGAAACGATCGCCCTTGTCCCCAACCTTTCCCTTGCTCGCCTTGAATTGATTCGCAAGTTCGATCGCCCGTCCTGATAAAATTGGTATCATGGCTGTGTCCCTGGTTGCTTCAAGTTAACAATTTTTCACAAATTCAGGACGATCGCGCTCAAACTCAAAAAACTGTTTTTCTGATAGTCTAAATACCTAGAATCGTGCTAGTTCTTACAGCAATTCAGCTCGATCGCAAGTCTTAAATTATAATCGATCGAGACTGTATTGTTTCTGTCTTTGTTCCCCATCGAAATAGATAAATTGACAAATTGTTGTGTTAAGTGCGATCGCGATGTTAATTTTTAAGTGCGATCGAACTCTGTAATCGAACAATTTTTTTTGATGGTTGGACGGACAAGCTTTTCTCATGCCACACTTTTCATGTAAGTGATGACAACAATACATTTAGCGGCCGGCACCGCGATTCGGCGGTCGATCTTTCGGTACGGGAAAAGGAGTCGGTCTTAGTTGCCGTTCCAAATACTTATTTAAAGCGTAAGCGATATCGCCGCGAGTTATCGGCTTTAAAGGATTAATTTTATTGGTTCCTGTTTCGATATTGACAAATCCTTCATACAGTGCTGTTGCTAGAGATTTTCTCGCCCAATTCGGGATTTCTCCAGCATCTGGATATCTAGATAAAATCTCTGAAATAGTTGATTCGGGAAACTGAAAAACTCCATAGGCTTGAGCAAAAATTGCCAAAGCTTCTGCACGAGTCACCCTTTGATTGGGAAAAAACATTCCGTCCCGATATCCTGCCATTGTCCCTGTTTTTAAAGCAGCTTGAATCGCGCTGTAAGCCCAGTGATTTTTCGACACGTCTGGCACGTCGATATCAGGCTTTTGAGAGGTTCTTCGCCGATCCAAATTAAAAGTTTTTACCAACAGAGAAGCTAATTCGGCACGGTTGAGGAGGCTATCAGGGTTAAAATTGCCAGCAACATCTCTATTCATCAGTCCCGCACCGACAACTCGATCGATCGGATCTACAATTTCTTGAGATTTAACCGTAACTGGCACTGAGTGTAACATGGCGATCG
>JBOFTL010000018.1:0-2983 GCA_051652045.1 Microcoleus sp.
GTGTACTTTGACAAAGTGGATCAAAATTACACATCACAAGTGTGCCCGCAATGCGATACCCATACTGGAAGGAAAAATTTAAGTGACAGAACCCATTGTTGCCCTCATTGCGGTTACACCACACATCGCGACGTGGCAGCCGCGCAAATTATTCGCAATCGTGGGGTAGTCCAATTGTCCGAGGGGGGACGCCTCTTGGACTTTAAAGAAAATGCCTGCGGAGATGGTCTGACGGGGACTGGCAACAGTCTAGTTAAGAATCCGAGAAACAGGAAGAAGAAAGCATGAAGGCGCGGTTTCAACCCGCCGGAATGCTACCTTTAAGCGCTACCCGTCGATTCATCGCGGGGAGTACGTCAATTTCGGAAAACACTTAAGATCGAAAGAGCATCAAACCGCAGATCCACCGAAAGTAAGTTTTGATTATGGACACCACCCCGATTAGCGCTGAAGTTATTGAACTGTTGTCGCGCATTAGCCGGCAAAAGCTGCGGGAACAAGATATCACCCCTCTGGTAGTGTTCCTGACGGCTCTGATTTCGATCCTGCGCGGAGTGATCGTGATTGACAGAACTGTTGCTGCTGAAGAAGAAGAAAGGCTGCAAAAGACACTCAAAGCTTTTGTGAGCGGCGATCGCGATCGCATTCCGCTAATTCAGCGACTGGTTAAGGGAGTTGCCAAACAACAGGTTTTTTTCAATCCGACGGAACTTTTAACTCTGACAGGTTCTTTCTCAGACTCAGAGAAGTTGCTGGCGTTAGGCTTTGGTTACGAAATGTCGGCAGTAGACGGAAATATTGATTTGCGAGAGCAAATGTACTTGCAGTCGATCGGACAGCGACTGGGCTTGGATTCCCGATACATTGCTGTTTTGGATGCTGTATTTACCAAAGAAGGAGCGATCGACCCTGAAGATTTTGCCACAGTTAAAGCTTTACTCGCTCCGAGCGCTTTCGACGCCCGCGAGCCGGTATTTGCCAAAGCAGCAAAACACTTGCTGGGCTTTTTAGAGGGTAAATAACCGCGATTTTTGAGTCTGGCGCTGCATGCTCGCTAGATTTCGATTTGATATTTGCGATTTGAGAATTGAGATTTTCAAATCGCAAATTTTACAATTATATAGCGAGTCTAAATCATTAAATCTGGCTGCTGAAGATATCTGCTGTCCCTGAAAAAAAGCTCCCGTTATACCCTTCGGGTTAACGGGAGATGATGTCAATTAACAAAGTTTCGTAGTGAGGACTTCAAGCCGAACTACTAACTCATTTTATTGCAATCGATCGAACTCTATCTCGCTTTCAGTAACGGACGCGATCGTGCCGCGCCATCAGTTACTGTATCTTTCCAGAGGTTCGATCGAACTGCAAAGGTTACCGTTCAATCTGGGGGAAGGTATAGCCGACGCCCAATAACAATCCGACTTCAGCACCGTCTAGAAAACCGACATTCAGACCGGCAGTTGCTGTGAAATTGCTCGACAGCGGTACATCTACACCGCCCGAAATTAGGAATCCTAAATTACCGTTGTCGCCCGTCGAAACAGCAACACCAGCACCTAAATAAGGAGCAGCAGTAATCACAAAATCATCGCTGACTTCCACAGCATCCCGAGAGACAAAATCGTAGGTAACGGGAACTAGAATAGTTAATTCATCGCGGAACAAAACAGTCGGTCTTACAGAAAAATTAGTTGTCAAACCAATTTTGCTGATAATTGCAAAGGAACTGTCACCTAAAGCAGTGTCTCCGCCGAAGCCGAGGTTGCCACCAATCCCGATGTAGCTGGGGCCGGAACGAGTGGATCTTCCGACTCGGACATTATCTTGCGCTACTTCTGTTTTGGGTGTTTCCGCTCCGGTTTGGACAGTTTCATCAGCTTGAGGTTTGTTTGTCAGTGCAGCAGCAGAAGTGCTCACAGGAGCTTCCAATACTTCCCGTGCTGTTTGCACCTCTTTTTGTTCATTCGCTGCTGTCGGTTGGGAATTTTCCACAGCAACAGTCGAAACAGACCGATCGACCTTTTGAGCTATTTCTAAATTTGGCTGTACTGTAATGCTGCTTTCTGCAACTGTAGCTGTTGATTCGGATTGCTCAGTTGTAGGGTCGATCGCAGCGTTTTGCGGCTCTGCGACAGCAACTTCAGAAGTTGGAGTTTCCGACTGTTCGGGTACAGCCGCCATCGGTTCCGAGGTAACTTGCTCTGCTGTTGCCGATTCGACTTCAGTATTTGGCGCGATCGAACTGATAGAATCAATTATTTTATTAGTAGCAGTTGGTTCCGCTTCGGGTTGAGCTGCTGAAACTGCCTCCTCAGAAGAGCGATCGATATTTTGAGCTGGCAAAGTTACAGTTGTAGCGCTATCCGGCAGGTTGCCAGTTTCAGCTTTAACTGCCAGGGCACTGCAACAAACAGCTAGAGCCACCAGATTTATTAACGTAAAAGCCGACTTGGAAAATAGGCTATTCATAAACACTCCTCCAATGAATGGTTTGTTAAAAGTGTAGTTGCATGAGGGCTAAAGCCGAGAGCTCTGTTGAAAAATGACACAAATATCATTTGTGTTGTTCCTAGATTGACACTCAACCGTTTCAGAGTCAACTCGGCTCGCGATTTGCCACAACAACAGCCTGTCGGTTTTGGGAACAATTTTTTGGACGCGACCTTAATTTATCGCTCGACTGCCTGACAATCCATCTGCGGGAAGGTTTAGCTGCAACGCGCTCAGCAGGCTCGATCCGCACGCGCCAGCGTTGGTGGTGGGTAGTTCACTCAAACTACTCGATAAACAAAACTGAAACTCGCCCAAACATTCATATCTAAAGCTAAATCATCTGTCGGTAATCCCAGCTTTTGCACTCCCGAAATACTCGCTGCGTGTAAATCTTCCAACACCGCCCGAGCCACATCTAAAGGATTCGATAGCACCCTCACCGATTCGGCGTCTCTAACTTGCTGTATCCCAGCACCCAAAGCCGCCAAAG
>JBOFTL010000019.1:0-4613 GCA_051652045.1 Microcoleus sp.
GTTGATTTACAAACTCTAGCGATCGCATCTGATCAATCGATGGCAGAAGCTGCTATCGCGCTCTGGAAAGCACTGTACGAAGGCTTTATTCTCCCCATCAATGAGAACTACAAATTCTTCCAATCCCAGAACATTCATGCTAGCGAAATTGTTGTTGCTTATAAATTCTTGCACGATCGCGTTCAACAAGCTGCATACTCTCTGATTGCAGAAGATCGAAAGCAAGCAACTCACCTGTCAATCGGGCAACTATTGTTATGCGATTCTTCCACTAGCGAACGAGAAAAGCGACTCTTTGAAATTGTCAATCATTTAAATATTGGCATTTCCCTAATTACATCACTTCAAGAGCGGGAAAATCTGGCAGAATTAAATCTAACTGCCGGACAAAAAGCTAAAACTGCTACAGCATATGCAGCGGCGATCGAATATCTGGCAACAGGGATCGAACTTTTACCAGCAGATGCTTGGGAAAGTCATTATCCCCTCACGCTGGCACTCCATGAAGGCATTACCGAGGCGAGCTATCTCAACACCGATTTTGAGCAGATGGAACAGTGGGCGAGTGTAGTGCTGCAACAGGCGAAAACGTTGCTAGATACTACCAAAGTTCAGCAAACTCGGATTGTCGGAACCCAAGCCCAAGGACAATCTCTGGAAGCAATTCAGATTGGATTGCAGGTGTTACACTCCCTGGGGATTGAATTTCCAGAACAACCCACCCAGGCAGATATTGGGCAAGCATTTGGGATAACGCAATCGCTGTGGGCAGACAAAGCACCCAGTAGTTTGCTCGATTTACCCACCATGTCCGATTCCCGACTTTTGGCAGTGATGGAAATCTTGACAGTTTTAGTGCCTGCTACCTACAGCGCGGCTCCTAACTTAATGGCATTGCTGATTTTCAAGCAAGTCGAATTATCCATCCAATCGGGCAATTGTCCCATTTCCGTATTTGCTTACGGCGAGTATGGCGTAATTCTGTGTGGCATCATTGGGGATATCGAAAACGGTTACGAGTTTGGAGAATTAGCATTAAGCCTTCGAGAACGACTCCAACTGACATCATTAAAATGCCGAAACTGGCATGTGGTTCACGTCTTAATTAAACATTGGAAAATTCTCCTCTCTGAAGTCATTCCTGGGTTACAAGAAGCCTACCGCAGCGGGCTAGAAACCGGAGATATTGAGATGGCTTGCCGCAGTGCTATGGCTTACTGTCATTCCGCTTACCATGCAGGGCAGCAATTAGCCGAACTTGCCAGAACAATAGAGGCTTATCGTCAAATCATTCAGCAATACAAACAAGCAAGCGTCCTGGATTTTCAAGAAATTTATCAACAAACAGTCCTTAATTTATTAGGAGAGACTGAGGTTCCTTATCTCCTCACTGGAGAATTTTTTAACCAGAAACAGTGTCTGCCTCAACTGCAAGCAGCCAATCAACGCCTCGGGTTGTTCATGTGGTATATAAACCAAACTATTCTCTATTATCTCTTTGGACAAGATCGGGAAGCGGCTCAAACCTCTGTTGAAACTGCACAATATCTGGATGGTGGCCTGGGGCTGTTTATGATTCCTCTCTACTCCTTTTTTGATGCGCTGATTCAATTAACCCAGTATGTAGAAGCCTCCCCAGAAGAGCGTCAGGCAATTCTTTTACAAGTGCAACAGCATCAGGAAAAATTGCACAATTGGGCAACCTTCGCTCCGATCAATCATCAGCATCGCTGCGAATTGGTAGCCGCCGAACACTATCGGGTACTGGGAAATAAAACCGATGCCATTGAAGCTTACGATCGCGCTATTACCCATGCCAAAGCTAACCACTTCATTCAAGATGAAGCCCTTGCTAATGAACTAGCAGCTAAATTCTACTTAGATTGGGGTAAGGAAAAAGTTGCTTCTGGATATATGCAAGAAGCTTACTATTGTTATGCTAAATGGGGGGCTAAAGCCAAAACCGACGATCTTGAAAAACGCTATCCCCAACTCCTCCAACCCATCCTGCAACAAGCTAACCAACCTCTGACGGTTTTAGAAACCTTAGCGAGTATTGCCACCCCTGCTTACTCCATCCACTCTACCCGCAGCCAAAGTTCTTCCAGCACCAGTCTCAATAACACTCTAGATTTCGCTGCACTCCTGAAAGTTTCTCAGGCCATCTCTCGCACGATTCAACTCGACGGTTTAATCCAAACTCTGACTCAAAACATGCTCGAAAACTCTGGCGCAGATCGATGTGCATTGATGCTGTGTCAGGACGAACAATGGCAAGTGCGAGCCATTTCGGATTTGCAACAAACGACACTGGAAACCGTACCGCTAGAAGACAATCTCGCACTTCCCGTTCAACTGATTCACTACGTCAAAAATACCTTAGAAGCGATCGCTTTCGACAACCTAAAAACAGATCTGCCGGTGGCGCTCGACCCTTATCTACAACAAAATCAGCCCAAAAGTGTACTGTGTTTGCCGATCTTGGATCGGGGGAATTTGGTAGGGATTTTGTATCTAGAAAATCGGGCAACAAGGGGTGTCTTTACAAGCGATCGCCTCGTCGTCCTCAACTTCCTAGCCAGTCAAGCCGCAATTTCTCTAGAAAATGCTCGCCTCTATCGCCAAGTTCAGCAAACCTTAGAAGAACTTCAACAAGCTCAAATCCAACTGGTGCAAAGCGAAAAAATGTCGGCGTTAGGAAACTTAGTCGCTGGCGTGGCTCACGAAATTAATAACCCCATTGGTTGTATTGTTGGCAATGTCGGTGCAGCTCAAGATTATATTAATGACTTATTAGGCATCATCGATCTATACGGTGAGGAAATGCCTCAGCCTAGCGCTAAAATCGAAGAAGAACTCGAAGCGATCGATCTCGAATACGTCCGGGAAGATTTACCCAAATTAATTCGGGCGATGAAAGATGGGGGCGATCGCATCACCTCCATTAGCAAAAGTCTCCGCACGTTCTCTCGTGCCGATAGTGACACCAAGCAAAAATTCAACCTGCACGATGGCATGGACAGCACTTTACTCATTCTGCGACATCGCCTCAAAGCCAATGAAAATCGTCCGGCTATTGAAGTTATCGCTGAGTACGGCAATCTGCCAGAAATTGCTTGTTTTCCCGGACAGTTAAACCAAGTATTTATGAATATTTTGGCAAATGCGATCGATGCCTTAGATGAATCGAATACCGGATGCAGTTTTGCCGAGATTCAAGCGAACGCCAATCGCATTACGATTCGGACTAGCGTAGAAAACGAGCGAGTAAAAATTGCGATCGCCGATAATGGCCCTGGTATGCCTGAAGAAGTTAAAACTCGGATATTTGACCATTTATTTACTACAAAAGAAGTCGGAAAAGGTACGGGATTGGGATTGGCGATCGCCCGTCAAATTGTAGTGGAAAAACATGGCGGTGAAATTATAGTTAATTCAATGCTGGGAAAAGGGAGTGAATTTGTGTTGACATTGCCGATCTCCGGCAAAAGTTAGGCATCGCCCGCCCAATTATCCTCGAAAAACATGGGTGTGGATTCTCGGGTAGGGCAAGATACTGTGTTTGAATTTATACTTCAGATCGCTACTGGCCTTAAAAGTATCTAGAGTGATAAGTAAGTTCACTTAATTACAGGCAATATCAGAATTGCCGAAAGGCTTACTCTAGCAATATTCTTACTTCTTCCTTCTAGCTGCAGGATCTCGACCGCAGCGATCCCAAGGTCCCAGGCTGTATAATCGAAAAATAAGTAGTGAGAGCTAGGTGTTACAAATATGACCGCAGCTTTGTTGGGTTACAGGATTGGGCAAGTCATTTACACCGGGACGAGAACTATAGTCTATCGAGGGCAGCGAGAGTCCGACAACCAGCCCGTTGTCATCAAATTCCCAGGCGATCTATATCCTACATTCAGCGAATTATTGCAGTTCCGCAATCAATATACTATTGCTAAAAATCTCAATATTCCTGGCATTATCCACCCTTTAAGCCTAGAATCCTGCGGTAACAGCTATGCTTTGGTGATGGCAGATGATGGCGCGATCTCGCTGCGGGAGTATGCTAAAACCCATTCTTTAGAACTGAGAGAATTATTAGCAATTGCCGTGAAAATAGCTGATATCTTGCACGACTTACATCAAAATCGCATCATTCACAAAGATATCAAACCCGCCAACATTCTCATACATCCAGATACAAAACAAGTTAAATTAATCGATTTCAGCATCGCCTCGCTATTGCCTAAAGAAACCCAAGAGATTAAAAATCCTAACGTACTGGAAGGAACGCTAGCGTATTTAGCACCAGAACAAACCGGGCGGATGAATCGAGGTATTGATTACCGCAGCGATTTCTATGCTTTGGGAGTGACATTATTTGAATTATTAGCCGGACAATTACCATTTGAATCTGATGACGCGATGGAGTTGATTCACTGTCACATCGCCAAACAACCGCCTGCATTAGTCAAGAGGGAAGAGGGAAGAGGCAACAGGCAACAGGCAACAGAGAAGAGGGAAGAGGCAACAGGCAACAGCCAACAGGCAACAGGCAACAGGGAAGAGGGAAGAGGCAACAGCCAACAGGCAACAGGCAACAGGGAAGAGGGAAGAGG
>JBOFTL010000020.1:0-4468 GCA_051652045.1 Microcoleus sp.
CCTCTTCCTTCTTCCTTCTTCCTTCTTCCTTCTTCCTTCTTCCTTCTTCCCTCTTCCTTCTTCCCTCTTCCTTCGTGTTGTAACTATGTCCTATCCGGTACCGCCGCCCGAACCCTCTGCCATCATCTACATCGCCAAACCCAAAAAAATCACCCTCGCAGCAACAGCAGTCGCAGCGAGTACCAACACTAGCAGCAAATCCGCAGCCTTACCGGAAGCATCTCCAGCTATCCTCGCACCAACAACAGCTAGTACGGACAGCAGCAGTAAATCTGCAGCCTTACCAGAAGCATCCCCAACTACTCCGGCAGCGAGTACCGACAACAATAACTCCACAACCCTAACGGAACCATCTCCAACTACTCCGGCGACAGCAGCGAGTGAAAACACCAGCAGCCCATCAGCAGCCATCAGGGAACCATCCCCAACTACTCCGGCGATAGCAACTGACAACACCAGCAACCCATCAGTAGGTCTACCGGAAGCATCCCCAACCACCCCAGCTACAGCAGCGAGTGCAAATACCAGCAACAAATCCGCAGCCCTACCCGAATTATCCCCAACTACCCTCACACCAGAACCCGAAACCACAGCCGAACTCCTCGGCCCTCCAGTAGAAATAGACGAACAGCAACCAGAAATTGCCGACCCCTTCGCAGCAGTAGCCAGCGGTGAGGCAAAAATCAGATTGCAAAATTCAACAGCAGCCAGGGAAGCCGAAAACCGCAACACTCAAACAGATGCTGGCTTTACCACATACCGTTTGCCTCCCCTGCAAAGCCGCAACGCCGCAGCCCCCACAGCCCGCCAGCAGGAAAACGGGAATCTAACTCAGAAACAGCAACCGGAAAATCAGCCCTCGGAACCGACAGAGATTCCCGTTCCCGAACAAACCCCCGAACCAAGTCCCTCGGGACAGCAACAGTTAGAAATTCCAACTCCGGCAACACCCCCAACGGCCCAACCCCAACAACAGCCGAAACCATCACCGCCGCCGGGAAGGCGCACGCCACCCGGACAGCGGACAGTTCCTTTGCCGGTGACTCCAGGAGATACGATCGAAATTAAAGCCGACAGTCAGGAATTTGACGACAAGCAGCAAATTGTTACGGCAGTAGGTAATGTTGTAGTGCGGTTCCGACAGGCGGTAATTGATGCCGATCGGGCGATCGTCAACTTAGTCACGCGCCAAGTGGTAGCATCAGGCAACGTATCCTATACCCGCGGCCAACAGGTAGTGCGCGGCCAGCGGATGGAATTCAACCTCGGACTCAATGCAGGCACTGTCGAACAAGCCAGCGGCGAATTGTTCTTGCCCGCAGCAGGCAGCGATTTAACTCCTACCCTACCCACAGATATCAGTGCTGGCACCATTCTAGAACAGCCTTTGAGCGATCGCATTACCAGCCAGCAGCCGGTGCGCGGAGTCAAATCCCCCGGTGCCGCCACAATTACCATCGGCGGTGGCGGGCAATTAACCGCCCCCCAAGTCACCGGGGCAGTCAACCGCGTCCGTTTTGAAGCAGACAAGCTGGAACTGCTGCCGGACGGTACCAGGGTAGCGACTAACATCAGAATTACTAACGACCCGTTTTCCCCGCCGGAACTGGAATACAGAGCCCGGAGGGCGACGCTTCGGAGGATTTCCCCCACGGCTGAGGAATTGGTCACGACTCAACCCCGCTTGGTGTTTGACAATCGGGTGAAAATACCCGTGTACCCCCGCAGGCAAGTGTTTGACAGCCAGCAACGCAGCGGCCCTTGTTTGAGTTTTGGGTACGATGAGGGGGACAGGGGCGGTTTGTTTGCTGAGTGCGCTTTTGAGATGATTCAGAGGGGGCCGGTACGCCTGACTTTAACTCCTCAGTTTTACATTCAACGGGCGATCGGAGAAAATGGAGGCAATCCATTTTCACCAGATAATTTCGGACTTAAAGCAAAGTTGCGGGCGAATCTGGGGCCGCAAACCAGGCTGGACGGGTCGGCAATATTTCTGAATTTTGATAACTTTCCGGATTTGGCGGAAAAGGATTTTCGGGGGAATTTGCGCCTGCGACAAGCAATCGGCACTCACACTCTCAGCGGAGAATATAGCTACCGAGATCGCCTATTTAACGGTTCTCTGGGCTTCCAAACCGTCCGCAGCAGCTTGGGGGCAGTCCTAAGTTCTCCGGTAATTCCCCTGGGGCGATCGGGAATTAACCTCAGCTACCAAACAGGATATCAGTTTATCAATGCCGATACCGATCGACCGGATTTACTCGATCCAATTCGGGATAACAATCGCATTGACCTCGGCCGCTTTCAAGTCAGTGCCGCCTTGAGTCGCGGTTTTAACTTGTGGGAGGGACGCCCTTTACCCCGCACTCCGACGCAGGGTTTGCGGTATACCCGGACGCCGGTGGTGCCCTTCTTGCAATTGGCTTTGGGAGTTCGGGGGGTCAGCAGTTATTACAGCAGCGGCGACCGACAAAATTCGATCGCTGGCAGTGTCGGCATTCAAGGTCAATTCGGCCATTTCTCGCGCCCTTACCTCGATTACACTGGATTTAACGTTACTTATACCCAGGTAGCGCGGGACGGTCTGTCGCCATTTTTGTTCGATCGATTAGTAGATTTGAGAGTCCTGTCTTTTGGACTCGTCCAGCAAATTTATGGAGGGTTGAGAGTTGGGTTTCAAACTGCTGTTAATCTGGAAAGTGGGGAGAGGATCAGTACGAATTACACTGTAGAATACAGCCGTCGCAGTTATGCAATTATTCTGCGTTTTAATCCCGAGCGTCAAGTGGGCAGCTTGACTTTTAGAATTAGCGATTTCAACTGGAACGGTACTCCCGAACCTTTTTCTGGTGATGTGCGAACTGTGGAAGGAGGGGTGCGTTTATCGGAGTGATGGAATTTGGTAATTGGTAATTGGTAAATCGTAGCAATACACGATCGATCGATTGCAAATCTAAAATCTAAAATCTAAAATCTAAAATCTAAAATCTAAAATCTAAAATCGTATGGCTGGAACATCTGCACAGATAGCAGCTTTGCTGGTTCACTACGGTTTTGACCTAGGTGGCTTCAAAGCAGAGAAATTGGCAAACCAATGGCTGGCTGAGTATCCCGACCCTTGGCTGCGCTTAGCAACGATTGAAGCGCTTTATCAAGGGCGTTATAAAGCTGTTTCTGTCGGACATTTATTAGAAATGTGGCAGCGTTTGGGGCAACCTTTGTATCATTTTAACGGTGAGTTTGAACGCTTGGTTTGCGGCAATTTACCTCAAGATTTAAGGCAGGAGTCCGATGCTAAATTGATGCCGGAAGAACTATATTTACCTGAAGACTATCCCGATACTGCTGCCCTAGATTTGCCCCCGGAGGTAGCAATAAAACCCGATCTGCCTCAAGATACAGAAACTCCTAAGATAGAAGTTAAAGATAGTGGAGAATTGCCAGCGGTCGATCGAACTGAAGAAAGTACGGAAGTGGTGATTTATCAGGAAGATTTGGCAGCAACTGCGGTAGCGGATGGAACTCAAGAAGCAGCGAAATTGGAGGATCTACCCGTTACAAAATCAGTTACCATCAAGCATACTGATTTTCACTCGAAATTAACAGCCCTTGCTAAATCAGGTCAAAAGAAGAAAGGAGAAAGAAGGAAAAAATCGGGAAGTTGAGCGTTTTGATAATGAAGGAAGAAGGAAGAAGGAAGAAGGAAGAAGAAAGAAGGGAGAGGGATTAGAGGGGAAGAATTACCAATTACCCATTACCAACTACCAACTGTCAACTATCAACTAATAGGGCGGACACGGGGGCATCGCCCCTACTCCCTGGGGCGGGCACTCTTGGCACCGCCCCTACCTGTCAATTGTCAATTGTCAATTGTCAGCTTTTCGCACTTGCTACCATGCGAATTTCCGAACAAAAAGAAGCTTGTTCGGTACCGTTTGCTTGCTTGACAACGCTGGTACGCAGCCGCAAATTCGGCATTAGATACCAGAGGCGTTCTTCTGCATGAAGGGTGTCAGATTCGGTAATTAGAGTCAGCACATCATCCGAACCCATCACGAAACGGGTGTTACCTTTACTTTGCAACACTTTACCTTCACTGGGGTTGTCAGGGTGGGGGACGATCGCTAAGATTGTAGAACCGATTTGTTTTGGCAGCGCGCGATCGGGAATGCCATCCCAAGAAACCCGAACGGCTGTTAACTTAGTGGAGGTAGGGTCGATCGAGTGCTGTTGGCAAAGTGCCGCTACTGCTGAATCTGTTGCGGGTAATATTTCTATTTTTAAATCGGATTTACCAGCCTGCAATTCGCCGGAACTGAGATTGTGTACGGTGCGCTGGGAAAACCATTTGCCTGCACTTAACTCAAAAAACTCGATCGCATCCATGAATTTTGTCTGGAAAATTAATAATTTGCTCTTTGGTATATTATAAAGGAATGGAGCGTACCTGTGAAGCTTTTCTCACTTT
>JBOFTL010000021.1:0-10365 GCA_051652045.1 Microcoleus sp.
GTGAATTTACACCAGAGCGATCGCACAAACTCACCCGTCTGAGTGAAATGGTAGAGGAAGTATTAGAAGACGGAGAAAGTTTATTGATCTTTACCCAATTTACTGAACTGGGTCAGGCTCTAGAAAAGTATTTGCGCCAAACCTGCCACTACAACACATACTATTTATCTGGCAGTACATCTCGCAAGAAACGAGAGCAAACGATCGCCGAATTTCAAGACCCCGAAACAGAACCTTCAATATTTGTACTGTCTCTCAAAGCAGGAGGCGTAGGTATTACTTTGACCAAAGCTAACCACGTATTTCACTTCGATCGCTGGTGGAATCCAGCAGTAGAAGATCAAGCGACGGATCGCGCCTTTCGGATCGGTCAACAACGCAATGTTTTCGTCCACAAATTTGTAGCTATGGGAACCTTAGAAGAGCGGATTGATGAAATGTTGGAAGATAAAAAGAAGCTCGCAGGATCGATCGTCGGCGCGGATGAATCGTGGTTAACAGAATTGGATAATGAAGCATTTAAGAAACTAATTGTTTTAAATCAAAGTGCCATTATGGAGTAAGTTGACAGTTGACAGTTGATAGTTGACAGTTGACAGTTGACAGTTGACAGTTGTTCTTCATCTTTCCTTCTTCCTTCATCTTCCCTCTTCCTTCTTCCCTCTTCCTTCTTCCTTCTTCCTTCTTCCTTCTTCCTTCTTCTTATCATGAGCAAATTCAGTCGTACTTGGTGGGGTCAAGAATTTATTCAAGCATTGGAAAGTATTTCTGATGCAGGTCGTTTAAGTCGGGGTCGGGCTTACCCCAACAACGGCAAAATCATTTCCTTTGGGATTAAAGATGGCATAGTCGTTGCTACAGTTAGAGGTTCTATCAATCCCTATTTTGGGGTTTACAAAGAACCGCGTTATAAAACCTCGATCGAGTTTCGACAGATTAGTGCCGCTCAATGGGCCGCCGCGATCGCATTAATCGCTTCTAAAGCTAGTTTGATTTCCAGACTGCTGCTTAACGAAATTCCTAATAATATTGAAGATTCTTTTAGAACCCTAGGCTTAAATCTGCTTCCTCGCGGGGAAAAAGATTTTAATGCCAAGTGTTCTTGCCCGGATTATGGCAATCCCTGCAAACACATTGCTGGAGTCTATTATCAGGTGGCTGGCGAACTCGATCGCGATCCATTTCTACTATTTGAATTGCGGGGATTGTCGCGAGAAGATTTGCACAAAGAACTCGCCAAATCTCCCTTGGGTCAAGCACTTTCGGCAGAGTTACAACTGTCTCAAGCTTCACTCAAATCGGCAGAATCTTATTACACTCGACCTGCAATAGTTGCGGCTGAACCTGTTGAAAAATTGCACGATTTTTGGCACGGAGCCAAGCGTTTACCTCAATCGATCGAACCTTTAACCAAACCATTAGTTGCTGGCATTCCGGTCAAAAAACAAGGAGATTTCCCTGCTTTCTGGCATCGCAACAACTCATTTATTGAAGTAATGGAAGAGCTTTACGAGCAAGTCAGAAATAAAAGCCCGCTTTAATGCAATACGGTTCATATCAATTGTAGTTGCGCTTCAGCGCCGCAAAGCCACAACTATAAACCAACAAATACCTAGTTTGTAGTTGCGCTTTAGCGCCGCAAAGCCACAACTATAGACCAACAAATCTCTCTTGTTTGGATTTAGTGATAAGTGTGGCACAGAGCGATCGGGCTTGTTGTTAAGTCCCGCCGGCGCTGAAGCGCAACTACAAACTTAGTCGCTTCTTTGTTGCAAAATAAATTCAGCTAGCGCTAAATCAACGGGAGTTGTCACTTTCAAATTCGTCTCTTCTCCCTCAACAATTCGCACTGGTAAACCGCATTTTTCAAACAAAGCCGCATCATCAGTAACTTCCCAACCCTTCTCTCGCCCTTCCTCGTGACACTTTTTCAATAATTTCACCTCAAATCCTTGGGGAGTCTGGGCCGCCCACAAATTGCTCCGATCGGGCGTTTCCCGCACGATTCTAGCCTCATCTACCACCTTAATCGTATCCTTGACCGGGACGGCGACAATTAAGCCCTGACAGCCGAAAAGAGCCTCAGCAGAGCGATCGAACAATTCAGGAGTTGCCAAACACCTCGCCCCATCGTGAATCAACACGCGATCGGCCTCTGGCGGCAAGGCCTGCAAACCGTTATAAACTGACTCTTGCCTGGTGGCCCCGCCTTGAATCAATTCCACGGGTTTCGTTAAAGATAGATCGTCCAGAATCGCCTGAAAATCTGGAAAATCTACCTTTTGGCCCATAATGCCGATCCAGCTAATTTGCTGGGAAGCTTCAGCAGCAGCCAAAGTCCAACTCAGCAAAGGTTTTTCCAGTAAACTCAACAACAATTTGTTTCGCCCAGAGCCCATCCGCCGTCCCGAGCCCGCTGCAGGAATTAATAAGTGCATTAACTAACCGTTTTTAACCCAACAGGTATATAGTGAAGTACCCCAACCTGCTTCGCTGAGGTTGGGGCTTCCAACTTCTTTGAATCAGTGACGGTCTTATTCGTCTTCGGGGTTTCCCGTTTCATCCGCCGTCGCCACGTTGGGAACATCGCAAGCGATGTCCGAGACTCAACTCGGTGATGGTCTTACACAGCGTCTGCAGGCAGCCGCTCGCCTTCCGCAAGCAGTAAATTCTTTTTCGTATAGTAGGCTTGGCTTATTTTTTACCGCCTGTGGGCGAACCAGTGGTCTACTTTTTCCCCTTTTCTCACGCTAGTTACCGTGGTAAGCGTCTTACCGCTACTGTGACCTTTGTTTGCAGCCGTGTGGGTGGGTCGCAACCAGTATTATAATAGCACCGTAGCTTTTAACGAGAAATACTATAAGCTGATAGCGGAAAGCTAACTTGATAAATAATAGTCGATCGTTTATGATGCGAATACTAGCACTTGTCCCTGGCGGGATTGGCGACCAAATTTTATTTTTCCCCACCCTGGATGACTTGAAACAATCTTATCCCGACGCTAAGATTGATGTGATGGTCGAACCTAGAGCCAAGGGTGCTTACCGAGTCTGTAAGTCCGTCAAAGAAGTTTTGACTTACGATTTCAAAGGCCGCAACGCTGCGGCGGATTGGGGCAATTTGTTGGGGGTAATTCGCGATCGCGAATACGAAGCTGTAATTTCCCTGGGACAGCGGTTGAGTGTGGGAGTTTTGCTGTGGTTGACTGGCATTCCCAAACGAGTTGGTTATTCGGGAAGCAGCGGTGCTCGGTTTCTTACCGATCCGGTTCCTCTAAAAACTGACCAGTACGCCGCTCGAATGTATCACGATTTGCTGCAAGGATTCGGCATTAAAAATCCTTGTCCGGCGATCGCAATTAATGTACCGAAACAAGACATTCAGTGGGCGGAAGCGGAACAGCAGCGATTGGGAATTAAGGAAACCGGTTACATTTTAATTCACGGCGGTTCGAGTCAGTTAGCTGTATCGAAAGGCATTGACAAAATTTATCCGGCCGAAAAGTGGAAGCTAATTGTTGAAGATTGCCAGCAGCGACAGCCGAATTTGCCAGTGGTTGTAGTTAGAGGTCCAGAAGATACGGGTTTTGTGGCGGAATTAATTAAGTTGTGTCCCAGCGTGAAAGTGACATCGCCGGATGATATTGGCAAGTTAGCTGCTACAATTGCTGCGGCTAATTTAATGATGTGTACTGACAGTGCGCCGATGCACTTGGCTGTGGCGGTGCAAACTTATACAATAGCTTTGTTCGGTCCGACTGATCCGGCAAAATTGCTGCCCGAGAGCGATCGCTTTTTGGGGATTAAGTCTCCGACTGGTAAGATGTCGGATATTTCGCCAGAAACTATTTTGAAAAAAGTTTGGGGCGGTTGAAAATAGAGGTTCTTAGTAAGAACTTCAGTCCTCTCTTCAGGTTCGTAGAAAGGACTTCAGTCCTCTCTTTTTTAGCTGGATATCAGTTAAGAAAGGACTAAAGTCCTCATTATAAAAATCGATCGGAAGCGATCGCCCGGACGCGATATAGCGATCGCAAATTGTTTGTAAAGTTCTTGCTCCCTCCCCTTAGCAAGGGAAGGGCTGGGGTGGGGTTAAAAATTTATGATTCATTACGGTGGTGCACTTCCGGCCAAAATTCGGGATTTTCTAAATAAGGGTTCATCCCTGGAAATGGAGAAGGCATTTTAGTACCTCACGGGCGATCGATTTAATTCAATATAGCCATTTCCTCTGCATACTGTTATTTGGAGGAGGAGAATTTATAGACCAAGTCTTGATTTTTTCATTTTTATCTATTTGCCAAGTATTGTGTTCTGAATCCCATACAAGAGAAAATCGTGATGTTTCAGATGTTTGCTTGGTTTTACCTTGATAAACCAATAATGCTTCTATTTCTGCTAATCCCTGCGTCTGTTTAATTGTCTTAGTTTTTAATACCTTCGGTTCTATTTCCAACCAGAATTTAGCGTATTCATTAAAATAGTATGGCTTTAATCCATCGGGATTCATTCCTTGCTTAAAACACTCAGTTAATAACTTCCAAGCTCTATTGGTATTGCCACTCCGAATTGTTGCATAATAATATTCAATAAACTCTTCCGCTGAAGGGCGATCGGATACGGTAGCTTGATTCTTCCCAGCTTCGGCATTTGTTTGTTCTTCAGCTCTTTGAGTTGCAGCCAATTCACAAACTTTTTTCCTCTTAGTGTGGGCTTTTTTAAGTAAATTCTTAGCATCTTTTGCCATAGAGTCAAACTGATGGTTATTCCAATATTGACTCTTCGGAATTCTCTCTGTTTCGTATGCAATATCATAGGCTTTTTGCAAGTCTCCATCTTTATAAGCTGCTTCGAATTCCTCAAAAGCATCTTGCTGTTCCTTCCATTTGGCTTGCCACGTGGAAATCCTGGATTGGGCTTCGCTGTTTTCGGCTCCGGTTGCTAACTTAGCCTTCTCAATTGCTTCGCCTAAGTTGCCCTCTTTTTCAGCCTCTTTGGCTTGCGCGAGGAAAGATTGAGCGGGTGGAGGGGGTGGGGAAGATTTAGTGGGTGGAGTGGGTGATGTGTTAATCGATTTCTCAACAATCAGTTGAGGCTGTGGGTGAGTTAAGTTGAAATAGAAAAGTCCTCCAGCAGTAATGAGTATCGACGAAAAAAAGGCTCCAGCCAGCCGCAGTTTGCTTGAGGAGGAAGAACGAAAATTTTCCTTGGTTTGTGAACTTTTTTTCTGTTGCTTAACCTCATCTCGTTTCTGTAACTTTGCTGGTTGACTTTCCAATTTCTCTTTTTGTTGTTTAGCTCGCTCCTTCAGTCGTTTTGTTTCCTGTTGTTGCAATCTTTCCACTTCCTGCCGTTGTCGCAGGTTTTTGGCATCCTGTTGCTGTTGCCTTTGCTGCTCTAACTGTTGTTGCTTATACTCAGAAGTTCTACGCTCAATAATGGGTTGTTTGATTCGCCTCACATTCTCATCGCTCAACCCCAAGTCAACTTGACATTTGTCCAATTCCTCAGAAATCGGTTGACTCAACGGAAACTTAGCCTGAATTACCCTAGTGAATTGCTCATACCGTTTGAGCCTCTGTCGATAGGCTGTGGTCACTTCTTCCTCAGTCTGGGTCACGTCCTCGTTACGCAGTCCCAGAATCTTCTGCAAACCCTTCAACTCATTCAAGGTTTCCTGCGTAAGAGGATATTGACGTTCGACTTCTGCAACAAACGTTAAGCGATATTCCTCTAAATGTTTCAAGCGATCCCGAAACGGTTGTAAAACCCGATCTTCAATCTCTTTTGCTTCTTCAAGCGTTAGTCCCAACCGCACTCGCAGTTTATTGAGCACAGTTCGTCCCGCTGGAGAGAGCTCACCCCGGCTTGAATAACACTCTACTTCTCTACGGTACTTTAGCTTCGGATCGGTAATGTGGGCTTTCGCAAAGACGACATCAAAACCTTCATCCTTCAGCACAATAATTTTGGGATTCATCGTTGGTGCAGTCTCTTGCACCTTTTTCCTGGCATACTCATGCAACTCCTGTACTGAAACCTTGCCATCGTTATCCAGATCCGCAGTTCCGGTTTCAATCCCTTCGACTAAAAAGCGTGTGTATATCGAGAGGTCTGAGCCTTGCTGCTCAAAAGAATACTGAGTAGAACTGGAAGAGGTCAAGACAACGCGCCCTTCTGCACCGAGTTGTCCCCGCACATCCACCGATCCATCGTCTTTGGCATTGAGTGCCGGGTCAAAAGCTCCGCTGAAGCAACAATCCAAAATCAGGACTTGCCGCCGCGATTTGCTTTTGCCCATAATTTCTTGCACAAAGCGGGCAGAAACCGCTTTCGATTGGATCAGTTCTCCTTTCGGTGTTTGACGGGTTAGAGGAGTAGCAAAGTATAGTTTCCCACTATCGTCTTTGATGCCATGTCCCGAGAAGAATAGCAGTACGAGATCGTCTTTTGCCCGATCGCGGTACAGCGTCTCGATCGCTTCCTGCATCTGCATCGGCTCGGGGTCAATTAGCGGGATTACCTCAGTAAAGTTCCCCATTTCTGGGTTCAGCAAAATCCGCTGCATAGCGTTTACATCTTTAGGCGCACTGACTAACGGCTTCAAATAATCCGGGTGTTCGTAATGCCCAACCCCAATCAGCAATGCAAACTTCGCCATATTTGCCTTCCTATGGTTCTATAAACTTCTCGGTTGCCTCGATCGCTAGTGCTAATTCTGCCTGACTGCTGGCTTTCACCTTAATGCAAACTTCGCCATATTTGCATTCCTATGGTTCTATAAACTTCTCGGCTGCTTCGATAGCTAGTGCTAAATCTGCCTGATTGTTGACTTTCACCTTCAGCTTTCTACCGTTGGCTTCCACTTCCAGTTCAATGGGTTTAGGTCCAATACGATCGAACAGAAATCTCATTACCATTTGGGCATTCTCTTTATTTACCTGAGCCGTCAGCAAACCCACCAAAATTGCGCCTGCTGACTTGTTTCCTTCCGGTGGATTCGGATCGAGTACCCGATCGATGGTTTCAATTTCGTCTAAGTCTCTCATTTGAGCCTGCAGGTTTCGAGCTTGCTCTTCTAGTTCTTCACTGTCGAGATCCGGGTCATTAAAAGCGATCGTCAATTTAATAAAGGAGTTTTCAGGCATACCACTTAGATTAGTTGTAAATTAATTTTCATTTTTAGCGAGTCTGAATGAGTTGTGTAATTCTTGTGTGGGGAAACGCAAGCCCGGTTGCCCCCGATGCTTCGGGGTAAGCACGGGGACACTACCCCTACTGTTTTTGAACAAATCATTAAGGCTTACTATATTATCTAGATGATAACAAAAATTTTTCTGAATGTCCTGCCTACAGGGGCGACCGCCAGAAAGTTAACGGAATACCTACAAATGCCCCTTATAAGACTTTAACCGATTTCATAAAATAGTGCTACAGTTAGTAAATGTCTGTTATCAATGAAAGTTTATTTGCTAGATAGTATTTGTAGCAGCACTTTATGAAGTTGGTATTACAACGCTGGAATTGAGGGCAAAAATCGATCGCCCGATTTTCTCGCTTCTGTCTGCACTCAACTGATTGACAAATACCTTGCCACCAATGGCGAAACATCCGAAATTGTCAAGCTAAGATCTCAAATTCAAAATCTCGAATCCGATGATGGCAATTGGTTTCTGTCTTTGTTGCTTCAGCAAATTAGCGATCGACTGGATGCTAGCCAAAAATTAATAATAGTAATCGATACTCTAGATGCGATCGACCCCACAAGTCAACCTCCCTGCACCAATCTGTTTTATCTGCCGAGATATTTGGGCGATCGCACTTATTTTATCCTCGCCCGCCGCCCGTTTTTGAAAGAAAAATCTGGCTTGTTAATTGAAGCACCTTCTCAAACTCTCGATTTAAGAGATTATCCCGCCCAAAATCGGGAAGATGCCCTTAACTACATCCAGCACTACTTATCAAATGCACCGGAATTATGCCAACAAATCGCAACTCTGAGCGAAAACAATTTCATGTATCTGAGTCAAATATTACCTGCGATCGTCGATCGATCGCATTCCGATGCTAATCTAATAGAATCCTCACTTTTGTCAGAAATTCCACCCGGTTTAGCAGCCTATTATCAAGATAGCTGGCAGCGGATGGGAGGCGATAGTTTGTCCGCAGTTGAGTTGTCGGTGTTGAAGGTTTTGGTGCAAAACCGATCCTCTTCGAGGGCTGCGCTAACGAACTTATCAGTCAGTGCCATATCTAATATAATTGACGAAGATGAATATGATATCGAAAAAGTGTTAGATAATTGGATTGAATGCTTAAACCTCGAACAAATCGGCGGAGAAATTTGTTATAGTTTAGATTGCAGCAATTTTCGAGATTGGATTGCGGGGGCGATCGATTAATATATGTAGGTTGGGTTGAACAAAGTGAAACCCAACGCTTGAAAATTTTAATAAAGCGACATTGGTATCTAACACAATTAAAGCTTGACTCAATTCCACTCCTCCCTAATTTGTATCTGGTATTCTAAGGGGTCTTGAGTGAGTTTAATGACACCCGCATACTTCGCTAAATTACTTTTTTCTTTTTTTTGAACGCTCAAACTCTCTAGCAGTTGCTCAATTTTCTGCCAGTCCTCGTAATCAATTAGCACTGCGACGGGACGCATTGCTTCATCAGTAACAAGTTTTTTCCTAACAGGTAGCATTAAAAGCCCTTTCAGATTTAATGTTTAACCTTTCCATTATAGCCCGCAATGCAAAAAAGGTGCTAGCGCCGATCTTGGATGGGCGCGATCGCGCATCGCACACCTAATACCAAATCTGGGTTTACCAACTCCGTTATATTTGAAGTCCGTGTAGGCGGACTTTGTTTGTATAGACGCGGTTTCAACCGCCGAGTAATACCGGAAATATTTAACCCAGATTTGATATAATATGATATTATCTACATCGGTCTTATACAAAATAACAAACAGTGCGATCGTGAAACCAGCAGTATTTTTTGACAGAGATGGCGTCCTCAATATCGAAGCCGGCTACATTCACAAAGTAGAAGATTTGAATTTAATCCCCGGAGTTGCCGAAGCTGTACGCCAATTAAATGATAGAGAAATATTTTGCTGCATGGTTTCCAATCAATCCGGTCCGGCTAGAGGTTATTATCCTGTCAGTCACGTAGAAGCACTGCACGATCGCCTGTGCAAGCTATTAGAAAATGAAGCAGGAGCCAAATTAAATGCTCTTTATTACTGTCCTTATTTAAGTGCACCGGAAGGCGGCACTAACCCAGCATTTACGCGATATACAACTTGGCGAAAACCGAATACGGGAATGCTGGTAGCCGCTGCTTGGGAACACGATTTAGACTTGCGCCAGAGTTTTATGGTGGGAGATAAAGCGACAGATGTAGATATGGCGCACAATGCCGGATGTCAGGGTATTTTGGTGCAAACCGGTTACGGTGAAAGTGTTTTGAAAGGAGAGTACCAACACCGCACAAAACCGGATTTTATTGCCGCAGATTCACCAGCAGCCGTTGAGTGGATTTTGCAACAATTAATGACTTAGGTTCGTAGTTGCGCTTTAGCGCCACCACCCCAGTTCGTAGTTGCGCTTTAGCGCCACCACCCCAGTTCGTAGTTGCGCTTTAGCGCCGCCACCCCAGTTCGTAGTTGCGCTTTAGCGCCTCCACAGTCTTCGATTTTTTAAGTTTGTAGCTGCGCTTCACAGCCAGCCGGCGCTGAAGCGCAACTACGAACTTTGCTTTAGCGCCTCCACAGTCTTCGATTTTTTAAGTTTGTAGCTGCGCTTCACAGCCAGCCAGCGCTGAAGCGCAACTACGAACTTTGATTGGTGCTAAATTATCAGAGGCGTTCCGATCGAATGCCCTGCCCTCGTTAAAAAAATCAACTTCCAAGTTAACACATGATTCAGGCCACTGTCACGCCCTTCAAAAACAAATTAAACTCTGCTTTAACTAAGCAGCAGATCGCAGTTTTACAAATTAATCTTGGCAAACGCTGCAACCTCGCCTGCACTCACTGCCACGTAGAAGCCAGCCCGAAACGTACTGAAGAACTTTCTCCCGAAATTTGCGAACAATTAATTGAAATTATTCGCCGTTTTCCCCAAATTCAAACTGTCGATCTCACGGGCGGCGCGCCGGAAATGCTTTACGGTTTCAAACCCCTGGCGGAAGCTGCTAAAGCGACAGGAAAAGAGGTCATCGTGCGTTCTAATTTAACTATTTACTTTGAAAAAGGGTTTGAAGATATTCCCGAATACTGCGCGCAACACCAATTACGAATTGTTGCTTCACTTCCGTGTTATTTGGCTGATAATGTTGACAAAATGCGCGGCAAAGGTGT
>JBOFTL010000022.1:0-9042 GCA_051652045.1 Microcoleus sp.
GCAACTCGATCGATATAGCTGTAAGGATACAACAGTTTTCTGCCTTCAGTATCGGCGTAACCGGTTAGCGCATCTCCCCAAGGATCTTGTACGATATAACCTTGAGAATTGAAACCGATTACGGTCAGAATGTGACCGGATGCGGTAAAGTCTCCAGCTAAAACTATGGGACGCCGATTAATTAATTCCGATCGCACGTCGGTAAAGTTGCGAGTCGTGCTAAAACTGGTTTTAAAGCCGTAGGCGCGAATTAAGGCTGACAGTGCGTTGTGATCGGTTTGACAGCCGGGGCCGCCGTAATCGAAGCACCATTGCAACAGTTCATCTTCTAATTGTCCGCCCCATTTCGATCGCACGCCGTAATAATAAAATACCATCGCGATCGAAGTTACATTGCAAGTAGACCAGCTATAACGCGGATTGTCTCGCTGCGAAAAATACGGCACGTTCAATTCTATCTTGTTCGGCATCGGATCGAAAACTTTATCTCCCCGCCGAAACTCGACAAAAGCAGCAGCAACATAACCTGTATTCCCAAAATTTGGCAGTTCTTCTGTGAGAGAAACTCGCAGGTGATTGTCTTCTGGGGCGTAGCTTTCTACACCGTAAACTCGACCTCCCGGTAGGGTAGTTCTTTGAGTGCCGCTTAAATTGGCAGAGTCAACGGGGCGTTTTTTAAACACTGTTGTTTGCCGCGGTGTCATCGTCAAAGCATCAGGATCGAAGAGGATTTCTTTGCCTGCTTTAACGATCTTAACGTGTTGCCAGTAGATAAATCCGACATTGCCAAAACCGGGAATTGATTCGGCCAGAGTTACGCGGAAATGACCTCGCGTACAAGCATAGCCTGCGATCGCATAGGTGCTACCTAAAATTAACTCGGCAATTTGATTCGCAGGTAATTTTGAGGAGTCTGCTGGTTTGATTTTAATCTGAGTTGTTTGAGTTACTAACAGTTGGGCGCTGATGTTGGTGTTGGGAACGTCCGCAATGTCGAATTTGAGGATTTTCGTACCTTTTGACAATTGAACGTCGGGTTCGTAAAAATAGCCAAAAGTGCCGATCGGGACAATTGCTGCATCTAACACTACTTTGAGGTGGCCGTCGATAAATCCGTACTTGCTAACTGCTAAAGTTTGCCCTGCTTTGACCAGCACTTTTTGCCCGTTATTTAGCCGGGAAGAATCTACCGGAGCGACTTTAAATAAGGTATCATAAACCACCTTTAAAGTCAAGCCTTTGCCAACAGTTAGCGGGTCGGAACTTACAGTAATGTAAATGATTTGACTGCCGACAATATTGCCTTTACTATTAGTTGCTCGCAGTCGCAGCCAGCGGGCTCCTGCGGTTTTAAATCCCTCGCGCATATTGACTTGCCAAGTGCCAGAAATTGCGTTGAGAGTTACTTTGAGGGGAAACTTATCTTCGGCGATGACTTCCACTTTTACGGCTTCTTGGCGGTCGTAAGTTCCTGTCAGGACGATCGCCTGATTGACTAAAACTTCTGTCGGTCCTTGATAAGTTAAATTTGGGGCGGGATTGAAAGGTTTGCCACCTCGGGCAAACTGCACGAAGTCGGGAAAAATGAAACCGGTATTGCCAAATTGCGGCAAGTTTTCGGTTAATGAAACTTTGACGTGACCTTGTTCGATCGAAAATCCCGTCACTCCATAAATCCGGCCGATAGGTAGAGTAATTCTTTCTTGCGGTTGCAGGAGTGCTGCATCTACCGGACGCTTTTTAAAGGCAGTAGTTTTAATTGCTGTCACGGTAACTGCATTTTTGTCAAAAGGAATTCCCCTACCGTCTTGCAAAATTTGGACGTGCGGCGCGTACAGAAATCCTGAATTTCCGAAGTTAGGAATCGGTCGATCGAGGGTGACTCGAAAATGATTTTCTGCGCTTGCATAACCGAGGATGTTGAAGGTTTCTCCGGGATGCAAGTCTACTTTTTGATTCTGTCCTAAAACAGAGGAATCTGCGGGGCTAATTTTCAGCTTGGTTTTTTTGATAACCCATAACAACTGCATTCCCGGCGGCGTTGCGGGTAAATCGGCGCGATCGAATCTGAGTATTTTGGCACCTTTGGTTAGCAATACGTGTTCTTCGTAAAAAAAGCCGGATTTGCCGACAGGAGAAATGGGGTTGTTGAGTTCTACATTGATGTGACCGTCTTCTACTTCGTAGTCGGTAACGAGATAAGTTTTTCCCGCAGGTACTTCCACTGTTTGCTGCGGTTTGAGGCTGCCTGCCGGTACGGTTCCCGCTTTAAATTGAGTGTCTCTGAGGGTAATTAAGGTGAAGAATTGTTGGGAGGAATCAGTAGCCGGATTGACTTTAATGTTAATTGTTTGTTCCGCAATTACTTTGCCTGTTTTGTCAGTGGCTTTGATTTGGATCGATCGATCTCCGGGAGTGTCAAATCCTTTTTCCAAGCTGATATACCAAATGCCTTCTGGTGGTTTAATAGTGGCATTCAAAACATTGGTTCCTGCTGTTACTGAAATTGCAACCGCTCGATCTTTATCGAAGCTGCCGGCTAATACAAAGCCTCGATTTGCCTCAATTTCTTGAGGGCCTAGGTAACTTAAAAGAAGTTTACTACTTGTCATTTCTATCCCACTCAGTGATGTGTGCAGTTGAACTAATAAATTTGGGTAGTCGTGCAGATTCGATCGTCATTCAACTATTGCCAGCATAACTCAATATGGTTGCTCTTAGTAGTTATCATTGCGAGGAACATTGTAGGGTGCGTTCCCTCGGTTAAGTAGGTAGGCGCGAATAAACTGAGCCCTGTTACAAAGTATGAAGTTGATAAAAACCTTGCGATTGCTTTCCTACGGATCGCTCCGCTAACGCTTCACTTCGTGGAGCTCGCAATGACATAACTATGAATTTTCGTACCGACTTACTTAGCGAGTATTATTCGCGGCGATACACCCTACTTTAATCAGGCCGTATGGTGTGCCAGTGTATATATTGTTTTAAATAGCGAGCATTATTCGCGGCGACGCACCCTATGCATGATAATGCGATACTCTAACAAAATCGCCCTCAGAGTGCATCTGGGGGCGATCGATTTGAGGGGGATTTGGGCGAGGGGCTAAATGAGGATTGTTTGGGGCATTTGTATTTAAGAAACCGGGTTTTTACAGGAAGTTAAAAACTGGATGCAGTATTTTTGCAAAAAACCCGGTTTCTACCTCAATCCTGTAATAGCAAATTGTTTTTGGTTATTACCCTCGATACCTTGGCCCCCTCAATGCTGGAGCGCGATCGACTCCAATGCTGCTAAACTATGGTGACGAGAATATCTCGGGCGTGAGAGTCAACTTTCAGATTTTCCCCTTCATAAACTTGGATAATTTTGCCGGTACCGTCGATGACAAAAGTGACGCGCTTGGCATAATCGCCTTTCTCGACATCGTAAGCTTTGGTAAGCGTGCCATCAACATCCGCTAATAGCGGAAAAGGCAAACAATATTTTTCGGTGAATTTTTGGTGCGATGCTTCGTTGTCGCGGCTGACACCGAGAATGACAAGATCTTTGTCCTTGTATTCTTCATAAGCTGCTTTAAAGCTTTGGGCTTGTCTGGTGCAGCCGGGGGTGTCATCTTTCGGGTAGAAATACAAGATGACGGTTTTACCGGAAAAGTCGGAGAGGGAGATGGTGTTGCCGTGTGTGTCTTTGGTCGTAAACGGAGGGGCAGCGCACCCAACTGGTAAGGTCATAACTTTGTTTTCTTGGGAATTTATTTTTATATTTTAATTGATTTAAGGCTTTTGCTCCCTCTTTTTGGGTGAGGGGGATCGAAGATGCAAGAAAATACGCCCTAGATCCCTGTGTTAAATTTGTTGCACTTATTTGAGTATTTTTTTGCTAGAGACTACTGGAAATCAGAAACTGCTAATTTATATTCCGATCGAACTATGCGCAATCTTAGCTTGAGGAAGTGTAGGGTCTTCTTTTAGCTAGCAATTGTGAGGGCAAACTATGACCGAAAACAACTACACAAACAGGGAAAAATTTTATAGAATTAAATTTTTGTGATACAACTCGTGAGAAAACATCAATTGAGATCTTGGCTGCGCGGTTTGCAAGTCAGACAAAAAATCACATGGGGTTACGCGCTATCTCTGGGAGTTGCAGTAGTGGGCACAGGGATTGGGGTTTTAATCGCCGATTACAAACAAAAAATAGCGCTTGCTAAGGTAGATGATGTTTTAGAGGAACTGAAAGTCATCAGCCGCTTGCAGGTGGATGTGTTGCACACCTCTAACCAACAGCAAAAAATTAAGGGATTGCTCGATCGACCAATTCTGCTGCAACAGGAATATGTGGAATTCCGGAAACATTACCAGCAGTTTAAGCAAAGTTGGGCAAAGTTTAAAACTTCTCGCGGCGGTACAGCAGGAGAGGAAGAAGACGAACATGAAGGTGAAGTTGAAGCTATAAATGCTTTTTTGACAAAGTATGAAGGGGTTCCAGAAACATACATCGCAGCAATCGATCGCGTATTGATTCGACTCAATCCGGCTACGATCGCTCGGGGAAATATCACCAGCATCCAGGCAGATTTAACTATGCTAAGTCGCAGTACGCTCGTGCTTGAAATTCATGATTTTTCTCACGAGTTATTGTCTATTTCTGAAAGAATGTACGAAGAGTATGAAGAATCAGAAAAGGCGATCGAAGCTAGCAATGTTCTGCGTTTGCAGGCGATCGGAGGTAGCATGGCAGTCTCGATCGCGATCGCCATTGTACTCTCTTTTCTTACAAGTCGGGCGATCGCTCGTCCAATTCAGTCTCTCACCCAAGTTGCTCAACAATCACTCCAAGAATTAAACTTTAATCTGCAAGCTGACATTACTGCTGAAGATGAAATCGGAACTCTGACGATTTCTTTTAATCAATTGATTGCGACTGTCAAACAACTGTTAATAGAGCAGCAAGATTACAGTCAAACTTTAGAAGTAAAAGTGCTAGAAAGAACTCAAGAACTCGAAAGCAAAAATAATGAGCTTGAAGATATCTTAAACAAGCTCCACAGCACCCAACTTCAATTGGTACAGAACGAAAAGATGTCTTCTTTGGGAAACTTAGTAGCAGGAGTCGCTCATGAAATTAATAACCCGATCGGCTTTCTCAACGGCAGCATCAGCAATGTCAAAGATTGCGTTCGAGACTTAATAGAACACTTAGCTCTCTACCAACAATACTATCCCGATGCAGTCGCACCCGTAGGGAAAAATGCTCGCGATATCGATCTAGAATTCACGATTGAAGACTTACCCAAGATCCTCAATTCAATGCAAGCAGCAACCGATCGCATTCAATCCATGAGTAAGAGTCTCCGTACCTTTTCCCGTGCTGATACGAATCGCAAAGTCAAAGCCAATTTGCACGATGGACTTGATAGCACTTTACTAATTCTGAAATACCGCCTCAAAGCTTCAGAAAAAAGACCCGATATCCGCATCGTTCGAGATTATGGAATTTTACCAGAAATTGAGTGTTTTCCGGGTCAATTAAACCAAGTATTTATGAACATTTTGGCAAACGCGATCGACGCGCTCGATGAAATTGCCCAAACTCGATCTTTTGCCGAACTCAAAGCCAATCCCCAACAAATTACGATCCGCACAGAAATCGCGGACGATCTGGTGCAGATTCAGATTCGAGATAACGGTACGGGCATGAGTGAAGATGTAAAACAGCAAATCTTTGACAATTTGTTTACCACAAAAGGCGTGGGTAAAGGAACCGGATTGGGACTGGCAATTGTCCGTCAAATAGTTATCGAAAAACATGGAGGGTCGATCGCGGTTGATTCGACTCCGGGTGAAGGAACGGAGTTTATCATCCAGTTGCCAGTCAAAGGTTAGATAATGAATTATAAAAATAGGTCGATCGGCTGATTTTATGCCTTGACTTGCAGGCGATAAGGAAAGTTTATGCCTAAAAACCTTCCATCTTTTAGATCGTAAATTTGATATATTTTTGCTAATTTCACTCTGACTGTAAATCTGTAACAATTAAAAATATCCTACCTATTCGCAAGCTCGATCGATGACTTTGATTCCATCTGAAGCGTTTAAATCAATCAATTATACCGATCGCACGGTAAAAAGGGCAGATCGCGCCGTCCGCTGCGCCCCTTTTCAATTGCATTTTTTCCAAACAATCCGCGAGAATAGCGTTTATCTCAGCGCGATCGCGTCAAATTTCGGTGTGGAAAAAGGTTATACTCGATCGCCCGTAGCGGACATTGCGGCCGAAAACTCCTTGCTGTGGCTGATTAAAGTCGGCGTGCTCCGGCGGGAAGTTGACGGACAAGGAATTACCGACAGTTTTCGCCTCACTCCCCTGGGGCGCCAACTCGTGGAAAAATGGGAAGGGGAAGGACAAAAAGTGCCGGCTGCATCAATGTGCGATCGAATTTCTGATGCTTTGAGTCGCAGTTTGGGAATGTTTGTCTGAGTTTTTCTCCTGCTTTTTTCTCCTGCGTTTGAGTCCGACAGTCCGACAGGGATTTCAATCCCTGTCTCATACCTAATCGGATTCTAGTTATTGATTCCGATCGATTCCGATCGATTAATGCACAAAGTCGATCGCTATCTATAAATGTAATAAAAGTAAGGTGCGCACTGCGCACCCTACTATTACCAATTACCAATTACCAATTACCAATTACCAATTACCAAGTTCAAATTCGCGCGCTTTCCCATCATTCCGGCAGGGGTTTAAACCCCTGCCTCATAGCGAAAGTCGTCTAAAGACGACTAATACCCCAGGTATAATACTCCCTATATTTTCATTGCGCACTAAGAAAGCAATCGCTTGCGACTCTGCCAGTTACAGACGATTTATAAAGGGGATGGCTAACCCGGATTTGGTATACAAGGCTTCTATTCACTGTAATGGTATTTACAAGCCGCGATCGCAATTTCTTCATCCGTAACTTGGTAGACTAAACGATGTTAGCGATCGATGCGCCTCGACCAAAAACCACTTAATTCGTATTTCAGAGGTTCTGGTTTTCCCAATCCTTCAAAGGGCGATCGGTCTATATCTTTAATCAATTCGACAATTTTGCGGTAAATCTTTTTGTCTAATTTTGCCCATTCATTAAAGTCTGCAAAAGCAGAGAATTCAAATACAATTCTTCTGCTCATTTTATTCGGACTGCTGCAATTCTTGTAAATTAACTTCCACTAATTTTTGACGGCTGTTAATATTATCAATGGCGTTCAATAGGTGATTTTTATTGCTGTTATCTTGCAAAAGATAGGTTGTTTCATCAATTTCTGAAACCACAATTTCAATTTCTTTACCAGCAAATTTTGCTTTGATTTGTTCTACAAAACTCAGGTCTAGTTCGCTGGCCTTCACGCGATAAACTGTTGGCATCTTTTTAACTTATTTTCGATCGTCCATAGCATTTTTAATCGGGCGCATCGGAGCCTAGAAACCGATTTTTGTGACTGCATAGCCGTAAGTTTTGAAACAAAAATTACTTAGCACAATTATCCCTAAACCGACAGCGTACCGCAGACATATTTATACACTTCCGACTGTGGGGGGATGCTTTAGCTCGTCAATGAAGTGATGCTTGGCATTGGGGCCGTACAGCCAAAACTATACATTCGCCACCGCGCTCTCAAAAGCGCGCGCCCACTCCTTGACGAGGATTATACTATGTATCAAATCGTGCCAATAACTCCACAACTACCCCACATCGGACTCTGGCTGGCCCAAGTCCCGGTAGATCCCGCTTTAAACACCGCAAACACGGTAGAGGATGCCGCCCTGCTTTATTCCGGGCCTCAATTCTTTATCGCCTTAATCGCTGGAGTCGTACTCGCCTGCGCTTTCCAACTGTTGCTGACCAATTTATCAGTAGCAGCGGGCTTGTCCTACATCGGCAACCAATCTCATTCCCACGACAGTTCCCATTCCAACAGTGGCAGTTCCCCCGTCCGCCACATCGGTAGAAAAGTAGGCACTTGGACGCTGATTACTGTTACCATCGCCCTGTTTTTCGCCTGTTTGCTGGCTGTCAAACTCAGTTTGATTACCAACCCCGGCTTAGGCGCGATTGTCGGTTTAGTCGTGTGGGCTACCTACTTCTCAATGCTGGTGTACGTGAGCTCGACTACCGTCGGTTCCCTCGTCGGTTCCGTCGTCAACACTGCGACATCAGGCTTTCAAGCAATTGTAGGCACCGCAGCGGCCGCCATCGGCGCGAAAGCAACTAGCAATCAAGTCGTCGCTACGGCGAAAGCAGCAGCCGCCGCCGTGGGCCACGAACTCGGAAGTGCGATTGACCCTACCAGCCTCCGCGAAACGGTAGAAGACTACATTCAAGGCCTCAAACCGCCGGAATTGGACATCAAAGCCATGCGGGGCGAATTTGAAAAGTTGCTTAACGATCCCGAACTCAAAGCCATTGCGGGCGAAAATTTGCCCAAGCTCGATCGCCAAACTCTTGTAGACTTAGTAAGCTCTCGATCGGACTTATCAAAACGTGATGTTGACCGGATTGTAGACCAGCTTCAAGATGTTTGGAAACAAGTAGGAAAACCCGAGCAAAAATCGGATGGGATAGCTCAATTAATCGATCACCTCAAATCTGCAAAATCCGGCGAATTGCTGTCAGATAAATTGGCAAGCCGGGTAGAAAAAGCACTGGGCAATCTGGGCGGTCAAAATCAAGAACAAAACCCTACCATGATGTCCCAAGCAGTTACAATGGCAGCTAATGCTTTAATGGGAGTTGTTTTGGGCCGCACGGATATTTCTGATTTAGATGTACAGAAAGTAGTCAGTCAACTTAAAGCAGCCAAAGACAAAGTTAGCGATCGAGCTGATAAAGTCACAGCTAAAGTTAAAGGAGAACCGGAACCTTACAGTTCGATCCGTGCCGATGTGGAAAACTACTTGCTCAATACTTATTCCTGGCAGATGAAGCCGAAAACGATCGAGCGCGATTTTAGAGAAGTTCTCTACGACCCCAGCGCCGATCCGGGAACAGTTCGCCG
>JBOFTL010000023.1:0-5578 GCA_051652045.1 Microcoleus sp.
TCAAAATATAACAATCAAAATGACACAACAGCTAGCTAATTTATTCGATCGACATCGAGGACTTACCTACCTGCAACCGGAACAACTGGAAGCTTGCGCAAAACAGGCGATTATTCGCAGCAATTCGGGCGAACTTCCCCACTATGTGCCCCTGCTTGCTAGTGTCGATCGAGCCGCTTTTGCAGCTCAAATTAGAGGGCTGAGCGGTCAGATTTATACCTTTGGTAACGAGGCTTTAACATTTCCGTTGATGAGTGTTGTTAAGCCGTTTGTGCTGCTGTATTTGCTGTGCGGATTGGGAGAAAAAGCTGTATTTGAATGCGTGAGCCGCGAACCTTCAACATTGCCTTTTAATTCACTAACTCAACTGGAACAAGATGGAGGAAAACCGCGAAATCCGATGATTAATAGTGGGGCGATTGCACTAACTTCTCTGATTCCCGGAAAAGATGCTGCGACGCGATGTCAAAACTTGCTCGATTGGCTGAATTGTCAAGCTAATTGTCAGTTGTTTTTGGATGAGTTAACGCTAGATTCAGTTAATGCTGTTCCCAATCAAAGTAATCGGAATCTCGCTGTGACAATGGGGAAATCTGGCTGCATTCAAGATACGGAAATAGCTTTAGCAAGCTACAATCACGTTTGTTGTTTGTCGGGAAATATTGCTGATTTAACTAAATTGGGAATGTTGTTAGCAAATAGTGGGAAGCCCGCAATTGCCGAATGCAGCGCTATTGTAATAGAATTGATGGCAACTTGCGGTTTGTACGAAGCATCGGCAGATTTTGCCGTGCGAGTAGGATTCCCTGCAAAATCGGGAGTTAGCGGGGCAATACTAGCAATTGTACCGGGTGAAGGGGCGATCGGTTGTTACAGTCCGCCCCTCGATAAACAGGGAAATTCTGCCGGCGGTTTGTTTTTTTTGGAACAAATAGCTAAAGAGTTGAGAGTTGAGAGTTGAGAGTTGAGAGTTGATAGTTGATAGTTGAGAGTTGATGGTTGATAGGGAGGCAAACAAATAGCTTTTAGCTGTTTTCCTGTTAGCAAATTACGACTGCAACCACTTCATTAACTTGTCCGCAGCAGTACCTAGAGATTCTCCGACTTGCTTTTTTAAGCGCCAACGCCCAAATGCTTTTTCGTACTCTTCACCTTCAGTTTGATAAACATTCCAAGCATTCAGCGCTAATCCCAATCCCCAAGTTAATAAAATGAACAGCGACCAAGAAAGCTCGTGCGATCCTACTAAATTTAACAATACTAAAAAAGTATTGATAATGCCATACTTGATTACATTTTTCCGCAATTTGCCGCGACGATAACGATTAAAAGCTAGTTTTTCTTGAAATTCACCTCGATTTACCAGCCACTGCTGTTCCGCTGCTAGAATGTCTGTTTCTGAAATGCCCAATTCCGCAGCAATCTCGAAAAGCTGCACTCTAGATAATTCTCCGGCTTCTTCGCGACGGGCGATCGCGAGCTGTAAAATAGCTTGAGCATCCTCAGATGTGTAAATTTGAGTTATTTGACTTTCATTTGCTGTCATAACGATTTTCCTATAATTCCTGGCATTATTTCTATGATATATACAATTACGGTTAAGCGTCAGGTAGTGAGAGTGGCGGATTTCAACACCCGGACATCAGATATCAATTGATAATTGACAATTGACAATTATTAACGATCGATCGAACAACTCTCAACTATCAACTCTCATACTAAATTTTGGTTGTCCATCCCCTTGATAAATTCTTCGTTTTCAACCAAAGACTTTGCGATTGCTTCGCTGCACTCGCAATGACAGTAACGGTGGTGGTAAACCCGGATTTGGTATCCATTGTCAATTGTCAATTGTCAATTGTCAACCCAAAGTATACATCCAGCCATCCCTGGCGCAAATTCTTACAATTCCGTCCCAAACTACGGGCGTCGCCTCAAAGGATAACCCAGGTTTAAATCTTCCAGATTCTTTGACTTTCAAACGGTAAAACTCACCTTTGGCATTTGGCAAAGCATTTTTATCTCCAGACTTGGCTGGTTCCCAATTTAAGTCAAATAAATAAACACCGTTATATCCCGCACTAATCAGTTTGTTTCCGTCGGTAAAAATCGGAGTTGAAATCGAAGCACCTATCTCTTTTTTAAATACAATTAACGGAGTATTGTAAGATTGCTTGCGCCAAGGAACTGCAACTTTTTCACCAGTAAGCTTATCTTGAGAACCGATGTATAAATTGCCGTCGATCGCATTTGTAGCAAACAGTGCCGGAAATTCGCCATCATTATATTCGTCATTTATTGCTACCGAACCGATGATGCCTCCTTCCCAGCCAGAAACCCGGCGGTTTCCCGTCGGTAAAAACCATTCAACACTGGAATTAGGTTCTTTGTTTGGGTTGATTTTGAGAACTCCACCGCTGCCTTGAATGTATTGTTTTTCAATGGCGCAAAACAATTTTCCCGATCGAGAAATTACTGCTGTTCCATCTAGATCGGAACCAGTATAAAAATCCCAAACAATCTTCTTTTCTGAAATACTAATTCCATAAATGTGACCGGAACCAGCAGCTATAAATATGCGGTCTTTGAGCCTCGAAGGTGATGATTCGGCTACCAAATTTCCTCCGTGTTTGCTGATATCTCCCGGTGCGTAAAGCTGCACTTCCGATAAAATTTGCGGTTGCTTGATTCCTTGTTTTGTTTTTGCCTTGTCCGTCGAACTGTCGAGAAAATAGCCGATCGCATTTTCCCCTGCATTGAATAAAACACCGCCGCCGATATCCAAAGCACTGCTGTCATTATCCTGACTGTAACTGGGAGTTCTCTTGATATCCAATTTCCACAGTTCTTTACCAGTTCTAAAAGATATTGCCCGAAAACTCGGCACGACATTTTTACCTCCGCCACCGCTGCGACTGCCTTGCAAAATTACAATTCTGTTTTCTGGTGCAGCTTTTTCATCGATATAAATTGTAGACGAGCCTTTAATTATATCATCAAACTTATAACGCCAAACTTCTTCATTGTTGCTCAGATCTATTTTGCGCAAATTATGGTCATAAGCGCCTATAATTAAATAAGTTTTGCCTCTGTCTTTGGTAATTGTCGGTTGCCCAGTCCAACCAGCCCCACTCCAAAATACAGACCTCCGACCTAGAAAAGTTGGACCGCTGCCGAGTTCAAATTTATCGATTAACTTCAAGCTTTTCGGGACACCTCTACCGTAAAACCGCCGCTTGTCGTTGCCTAAAAATGTCGGTACTAATAATTCTATTTCTGGATCTGCCTCTGCGAGCAATTTCTCAACATGGGTTGCTACAAATTCTTGGTTTGAGGATTCAGCTTGGCACTGTCTGAGAGTTGGAGGAACTGCCGCACCCAGCAGCAATTTCCCGAGCAGTTGGTTGAAAGTTCTGCGGGATGATAAACTCATTGTGGAGCTACACGATCGACCCTAGTATTAAAACACGATCGAGGTACAGCTCTCAATAAATTTAACTCTAATTTAAACTAATTAATTTGCGAAAAATTTCTGACTCATTTGCGATCGCTATATTAACCCAAAAAGTTTTTTGTTGGACATTTTGCTTTGAGTTATTAGTGGAGAAAGCAGAGCAATCTTATCCTTGAAATCAAACAATAATCAACCTGGTTTCTTGGTGAAACTAGATCTTGCGATCTACCTAAAAGCGATCGATATTCATTGTTTGACACCATGATGTCGCCCCCTGAAATTAATTCGCGCACCATTCCGGTAGCCTGTACTTACATCTGCGGTCGATCCTTGACAACCTATTCTCAATAACTAAAAGCTATTGAGAAAAAATATCCAAAAATCTACAAATTTTTGGAACTCTTAACCAATCATTACCAGGATCGCGTAATCTATTACCCGTCACCAGTCAGCGTCTCAAAACCCGCTGGCAGCAAATGTCATGAAACCTTGAACTAGGTGAGAAATCGTTAATATGCTAGATACCGCGATCGAATCAATTCAAGCCAGAGAAATACTCGACTCTCGGGGCCGCCCCACCATTGAAGCTGAAGTTTATTTGGCCAACGGTGTTGTCGGTATCGCCCAAGTCCCCAGCGGTGCTTCTACAGGTTCCTTTGAAGCTCACGAGCTCCGCGACGGCGACAAAAAACGTTACAGCGGTAAAGGAGTTCTCAAAGCTGTCGATAATGTCGAGCAAAAAATTGCTCCAGCTTTAGCTAATCTAGATGCGATCGACCAAGCATTAGTAGACCAAACCATGATTAAATTGGACGGTTCGCCCAATAAATCTAACCTCGGTGCTAATGCAATTCTCGGAGTATCTTTAGCTACAGCCAAAGCCGCTGCTGAAACTTTAGGACTTCCCCTCTACCGCTATTTGGGTGGTTCTCTAGCAAATGTTTTGCCGGTGCCGCTGATGAATGTTATCAACGGTGGCGCTCACGCAGACAACAATGTAGACATTCAAGAGTTTATGATCGTACCTTTGGGAGCGCCTTCTTTTAAGGAAGCTTTGCGCTGGGGTGCTGAAGTATTTGAATGTCTTGCTAAAGTTTTAAAGGACAAAGGTTTGCTGACGGGTGTCGGCGATGAAGGTGGTTTTGCTCCTAATTTGAAATCCAATCAGGAAGCTTTGGATTTGTTAGTTGCGGCGATCGAAAAAGCCGGTTACAAACCGGGGGAACAGGTTGCTTTGGCTTTGGATGTTGCAGCCAGCGAGTTTTACAAAGATGGGAAGTATACCTACGATGGTGTGGCTCATTCGCCTGGTGAATTAATCGATTATTTGGCTGGTTTAGTAGAGCAATATCCGATCGTTTCGATCGAGGACGGTTTGCACGAGGATGATTGGGATACTTGGGTAGCACTGACTCAGAAATTGGGCAGTAAAACTCAATTGGTGGGCGACGATTTATTTGTTACCAACCGCACGCGCTTGCAAAAAGGTATCGATTTGAAAGCTGGCAATTCGATTTTGATCAAGCTGAATCAAATCGGTTCTTTGACCGAGACTTTGGATACGATCGACCTCGGAAAACGCAACAGTTATCGCTCGGTAATCAGCCACCGTTCGGGTGAAACTGAAGATACTACAATTGCTGATTTAGCAGTAGCAACCCGCGCCGGTCAAATTAAAACAGGTTCTTTATGCCGCAGCGAACGAGTTGCTAAATACAATCGCTTGTTGCGGATTGAAGATGAATTAGGCGATCGAGCAATTTATGCCGGTTCGATCGGTTTTGGACCGAAATAAAATTAGCAGAACCTAAGTTTGTAGTTGCGCTTTAGCGCCGGCGAAAACTCAAGCAAGTAACGACAAACAATTGAGGTTTGTAGTTGCGCTTTAGCGCCGGCGACAACTCAGAGGGCAACTACAAACCAATTTTAATCTGCTAGTTACATAAGTTTCGATCGGGCAACTACAAACTGAAGAATTTCGCGATCGACAATTAGGCACAGTTCCCGAAACCGATGTTAAATTAGATCTCGCCTGGTAGTTGAGTTTTAGCGGCGCTTAAGCGCAACTACAAACTGAAGAATTTCGCGATCGACAATTAGGCACAGTCCTCGAAACCGATGTTA